>JAFZOA010000735.1 GCA_017550775.1 Ruminiclostridium sp.
GCACATCGTCGCCCACCATAGCGGAGGGGAGCGTGCCGGATATCTCGGCATTGAGCTTTAGCCCTTTCTCGCGGGCGCGCTCGGACACTGTGCTTATAAGGTTATGTATGAGCGAGGCGGTGTCGTACTTCACAGGTACGATCTCCATTTTACCGTCCTCGATCTTTGCGAAATCAAGAATACTGTTTATAATGGTGAGCAGGTTTTTGCCGGACACCTGAATATTCGACGAATATTCGAGTATATCGTTGTCGCCGCACTCTCGCAGTATCATCTCGTTCATGCCGAGTATCGCGTTTATCGGCGTGCGTATCTCGTGGGACATCTCCGCAAGAAAACGGCTTTTCGCGTTACCGGCTGCGATAGCGGTCTCCGCGGCTTCTTTGAGTTTTTCCTCATAGTCGATCTGCGCAAGAGTGGAAATGTGATAGTTTATCATAGCTATCGCGCTCATAATAGCGCCGCACATATACAGTACCGGGAACCTGTCCATGAACGTGGCGGTGTAATACTCTTTGACAAGCACCCTCGCCGGAGTGTAGAACAGGATAATAAAGAGCAGCTCATAGTAAGTCGATACCAGAAGCCCGTACTTAACACCGGCAAAGTAACTCAGAGCAAGCGGGACGAGTATCGTCCAGAGCACCGCGAAGCCGTCATTTACGCCGAACAGGGCGTAATATGTGAATATCCCGACGCACACGGCCATAGCCGCCCAAACTGCCGGACTTCGTTTTTTCAGCACCTTCACCGAAAACACGATGATAACTCCGCATACAGCCGTCGCCGCGGTGGTATATGTAACAAACCCCTTGTGCTGCACATAGTTTATCACCGTCATTATGCAGCCTACGACAACAAACACATACCCTATCCAAATGTTTATTTTCAGGTTCTTTTCAAGCCGCTCTCCGACGAATATAGACCGGGATAGCTGGTCGAAAATAGTTTTTATCTTCTTTATCATAGTATAGTTATCTCTCGTCTGTATGTTCTCCTATGATATCCGGAAGAGACCCCAACATCATATCATATTATTATAACATATTTTCCCCGTAAAATCAAGTGTTTATTCCACTGCAGCCATGCTCCGGAGATCGTAATTGATACCGGGGAAGATCATGTAAGCTCCATGTTGATAAGCAAGCCTGCCGTCACTGTGTCGCCTGCAGGAAGAAGCACAGCATCTGCTTGTACGCCGCGCCGAGGAAGTGCAGACCGTCCGCTTCGGCATACTTCGACGAGAAATACCCGTTCTCGTTCATGAGCTGGCCGCAAAGGTCGAGATACTTAGCGTCCGCGCCCCCGCACATCTCCGCGAGAGCACCATTGTACTTGTTTACCATGCTCATAGTCTCCTGACCGGCAAGCTCGTGCTCGTATGTGACCGGCGGTATAGACACAACATATATGCTGCTTTCGGGGCTTGCGGCTTTGAGTTCACCGACAAGACCGCTCATGTTATCGGACATAAGCGACGCGCTCATGTAGGCGAGCCCGTTGGAGCCGAGCATGATGAAAATACGCGTGGGCTTCATGCTTCCTGCCTTGCCCGCCGCCGTCACGCCGTCGATAGCGGCTGTCCGGGCGCTCTGGGGGTTGAGACCGACCTTTGCGAAAACCTGACTTTTCGGGAAGTACTCGTAAAGGTACAGCCCGGTGTATATCGAGTCCCCGATAAACAGGTCGTTTGAGAAGTATTCTCTGTCGTAGCTCCCCGCGATCTGCGCGGCTGTGGTGACCGTAGTAGTCTCCGCCGTTACGGCAGGAGCGGCAGTTTCGGAAGCGGTCGTCTCAGCAGCGGCGGTAGTCCCGGAGGTGGCAGTCGTTTCGGAAGCAGTCGTCGTCCCGGCGGTCGTCTCCGCCGTGGTTTCAGCCGTCGTCGTCGTGTCCGATGTGGTCTCCGGCGGCTCGGTAACGGTCTCCGTCCCCGTAACGGCTGTGGTATCCTCCGTAACTACAGTCTCCGGTTCGTCGCTGTCCGAAAGCACAAGTGTCGCCCGCATAGTAGTGTGCGCTGTGCCGGAGACGGCCGCGGCGGGAGCTGTAGTCTGCTCCGGGGCTTCGGTATCCACCGGAACACCGGACCGGCTGCTGAACATAACGCCTGCGGTTATGAGAGCGGCGGCAGCGACTGCACCCGCAACAGCGGTCACAATGAGCGGTGTATTTGTATCGGAATGCTTTCTTTTCATACAAATGTCCTTCCGGAACAGAAATATCGTATCAGGCTCTGTCAGAAATTTTCGAGTTTACAGTTTACAGGTTATAGGTTACAGTTGTGGTGTCCGCTGCGCGGACATATTTGAATCGTGACGAAGCACGAAAGTATGTGCGCGGAAAGATGATCGTTTGTAGGTGTTTACACTCTTTAAGTTTTGTCACAATTCTGATAAGCGGCGAAGCCGCCTCCACAACTGTAAACTGTAAACTAACATTTGCAGTGACAAAGCATTGTATTATAATTGTACTCCAAAGCGCGTAATTTGTCAAGAAAAATACTTTGTTTTGCTTAATATTCCGCCCGGACGGAGCGGGTCCGATAAAATGAACATACCCCTGTCCCGGCGGAACAGGGGTAATATATGTTATGCCCAGGGGTTGGTGCTTTCCGGCGGGCGTATGCCCACAAGAATGAACTGCTCCCAGAGGTACCACTTACCGTCCTTCGCCTTGCGGAGCTGCACATAGCGCTGGCTGTCCGCGCCGCCGGAGGAGAGGAACATTCTTGCATATCCCTCGTTCTGGTAGCTGTACGGGTTCTCGCTCACCGTAACGGTGTACGGCTCGGAGGGCTTGTAGTCGTTCCCCGGAACTGCACCGCGGAAGTATGAGCGCGGAACATAGTCGTAATCGCGGAATCTGTCCTTTATGAAGATCTTTTCCGCCGGATTGATAACGCGCGGACCGCTCACGAACTCGTACATTCTCATGGAGAGCTCCGCGTCCTGCGGGTAGAAGCACAGCGCGAGCACCGTCATTGCCGCGGTATCGAAGGGGGTGGACAGAGCCGCCTGCGGGAGCGCGGTGAACTGCTCGAATGTGTCCGGGAGCGTGGAGAATACCACGTCTACGCTCTTGTTTCCGGTCGGCTGTGCGGGCTGGGGTTTGCCGATGTTGTCAAAAAGTCCCATTTTGTGTTCCTCCTCAGTTTAAAGGTGTTCTTTCGGGTGACGAAAGGTTGTCGTATCTCGTGAAGTCGTGCGCGTTCTTCTCCGCTGTGTTTGTGGTAATGACATGACCGTCGTCGCCGCTTATGGACGGGTGCCACTCGGTAGTCTCGCCGTTTGTGTCGGTGAAGTGAACGCAAACATCGGGGTATATCTCGCTCACATTGCATTTCAGCAGGAACGGCGAGCCCTCCGCGGTGTAAAGCAGGTCTCCCTCCACAAGCTCTCCGCTATCGGACAGCGAGCAGGAATATACCTCGGTCACGCCGTTAAGCTCGGGCGGGATAACAAGGTAGAACTCCTGGCCGGACTCGCTCGAAACGAACCTGTCGGTCGGCATATTTTCGATGAAAGCGAATTCCTCGGTCATGCCGGTCTCTTCGAGAATGTGATATACATACCCGTAGTAATCGTCCATTCTGTCTACGACCGGATCGATCCAGCCGATGTAGCACACGCCGAAGAAGTCATTATCGTCAGCCATTACCTGACGCTGTTCTACAGTCGGGTTCCACGGCTTGGGGCGGACTACTCCGTCATCGGGAGTTTCGAGAAGCGGGAGCGCCTCTGTGAGATCCACGGGATTGTCCAGAAGATCCACGCCCTTTCCGGTAAGCGGGTCAACAAAGTACCATGCCGCGGTGGAGTTGTGGTCTTCCACAAATTCGTAGAGGTGCAGCGAAATAGTATGGTCTTCCTCCTCCTGACAGTCGGCCTCCCACATATACACACCGGTAAGGTTCTTGTAATACGCCCTTGCCATTTCCATAAGATCGCGGCTGCTGTAGAACACGAAGTTGTCCGGGTCGTCGGAGATGTATGTAAGGTGATTTGCAACGTCGTTCACGCTTCCGTCAACATAGTTCGTGTAGTGAAAAACAAGCGTTATGGTGCCGTCGTCTCCGACCTCTGTTACCTCGGCGGGGGTATTGTCGTCGGCCGCCGCCATGTGGAACATTACATTGTTCCCGTCACATTCGTACACGAACGGAACTCCGATACCCTCGGACTGGGAGAGTATGCCTCCGCCTGTACCATTGCTGCGGATATAAAAGTAGGACGAGCCCTCATACTCGTCATTCAGAGCGCGGTAAACGCCGGGGGTGAAGCCGTCTTCGGGGGTGTAGAATATGCCGGTGAAGGAAGTCTCCGGTTCTTCCTCCTCCGTCTCCTCGTCGGCAGTTGTGGTCTCGGCTTCGGTGGCAGTGGTTTCCGCTGCGGTCGTGGTGGTCTCGGCTGCGGTGGTCGTAGTCTCCGCGGCAGTCGTGGTAGTCTCGGCTGCGGCAGTAGTCGTAGTAGTCGCCGCGGCTGTGGCCTGAGCTGCCGGAGCGCCGGAATTGCAGGCTGCGGCACCCAGCAGGACTGCGCCGAAAACGACAGCGGACAATACTTTCTTGAAATCAGGTTTCATATTGTTCTCCTTTATTTGATGTGCGGGTTTATGCGTGATGTGGGTAGTACCACTTATCACACATTATACCACGTTTTCCCGGCAAATGCAATATTTTTTTCTGCCGCGGCACGGCTCCGGACAAAAAACAAGCCGCCCATAAGGACGGCTTGCCTGTCAGTTCAGTTCTGAACCTTATTCTGTGGTCTTGTAGTAGTCAACGAGTCTTACGAGGTCGTCGTACTTCTGCTTGCTGTTTTCGATAGCGATACCGAACAGCTTCTCAGCTCTCTCGGGGTTAGCACGTGCGAGCGAGTTGTAACGAACTTCACGCATCATGAAGGTCTTGTAATCGCCTGTCGGAGCCTTGCTGTCGAGAGTGAACTTCTGCTCTGCGTCGGGGTTGAAGCGGAACAGATGCCAGTAACCGGCCTCTACAGCTTCCTTCTCGACTGTCTGAGCTATGGTCAGACCGCCCTTGATACCGTGGTTGATACACGGAGCGTAGCAGATGATGAGCGAAGGTCCGTCGTAAGCTTCAGCCTCTGCGAACGCCTTGATGCACTGGTTTCTGTCTGCGCCCATGGAAACCTGAGCTACATATACATAACCGTACTTCATAGCGATGCCCGCGAGATCCTTCTTCTTGACAGCCTTGCCGGCAGCCGCGAACTGTGCAACTGCACCGATGTTGGTAGCCTTGGAAGCCTGTCCGCCTGTGTTGGAGTAAACCTCTGTATCGAATACGAGCACGTTTACGTTCTTGCCGCTTGCGAGGACGTGGTCAACGCCGCCGTAACCGATATCGTATGCCCAGCCGTCACCGCCGAGGATCCAGTTGGACTTCTTGGAGAGGTAGTTCTTGAGCTTGAGAACTTCTGCCTTTTCCGCGTTGTCGCAGTCACAGCCTTCGAGCTTAGCTATGAGAGCTTCTGTAGCCGCGAGGTTAGCTGCGCCGTCGTTTGCGGTCTCAAAGTACTTGTCGATGAGCTCCTTGGTTTCGGGCTTAGCGTTCTCTGCGAGCGCCTTGAGGTGCTGCTGTGCTCTTGTGCGGAGAGTATCCTGCGCAAGGAACATACCGAGACCGAATTCCGCGTTGTCCTCGAAGAGGGAGTTGCCCCATGCGGGACCGCGGCCCTTCTTGTTGGTGGTGTACGGAGTGGAAGGCTCGGAGCCGCCCCAGATAGAAGAGCATCCTGTTGCGTTTGCGATATACATTCTATCGCCGAAGAGCTGGGTAGCGAGCTTAGCATACGGTGTTTCGCCGCAGCCTGCGCAAGCGCCGGAGAATTCAAGCAGCGGCTGCTTGAACTGCGAACCCTTGACTGTTGTGGGCTTGAACTTTTCGAGGACCTCGGGCTTGTCGGAGGTCTTGATAGCGTAGTCGAAGGACTTCTGCTGATCTTCCTGTGTTTCGAGACCCTTCATTACGAGAGCCTTTGTCTTTGCGGGGCAGACATTTGCGCAGACGCCGCAGCCTGTGCAGTCCAGAACGGAGATGCCCATAGCGAACTTGTAGCCCGCCATACCGGTCATATCCTTCATCTTCATGCCCTCGGGAGCCTTCGCAGCCTCGTCAGCGTTCAGAGCGAACGGACGGATAACAGCGTGCGGACATACCATGGAGCACATGTTACACTGAATACAGTTCTCGGGGATCCATTCGGGAACGTCAACGGCGATGCCGCGCTTCTCGAATGCTGCTGTGCCCTGCGGGAAAGTACCGTCCGCGATATCAACGAATGTCGATACGGGAATGGAGTTGCCGCGCTGTGCGTTAACGGGGATCTGTACCTTGTTGATGAAGTCGATGAGGAACTTGTTGTCGCCCTCGAAGTGCTTTGTTGCAAGTGCACCTTCTGCGTCTGCCCACGAAGCGGGAACGTCAACCTTGATAACTTCGCCTGCACCCTTGTCGATAGCGGCGTAGTTCATGTTGACTACATCGTCGCCCTTCTTTGCGAAGGACTTGTAAGCCATCTTCTTCATGTACTCGATAGCGTCAGCCGCAGGAATGATGTTTGCGATAGAGAAGAACGCGGACTGGAGAACAGTATTGGTTCTGTTGCCGAGACCGATCTCCTTAGCTACCTTGATAGCGTTGATGATGTAGAAGTTGATGTTGTTCTTTGCGATGTAAGCCTTTACGGGAGCGGGGAGCTTCTCGTCGAGCTCGTCCACTGTCCACTGGGTATTGAGCAGGAAGGAGCCGCCGGGGTTTACATCCTGTACCATGTCATACTTGTCGATGTAGGACGGGTTATGACATGCTACGAAGTCAGCCTTGTTTACGAAATAGGTGGACTTGATCGGGGACTTACCGAAGCGCAGATGCGAGATCGTTACGCCGCCGGACTTCTTGGAGTCGTACTCAAAGTAAGCCTGAGCATACATATCGGTATGGTCGCCGATGATCTTGATAGAGTTCTTGTTTGCGCCAACGGTTCCGTCGGAGCCGAGACCCCAGAACTTGCAGCAGGTGGTGCCTTCGGGAGTCGTGTTCGGATTCTCGGTGATCGGGAGCGAGAGGTTGGTAACGTCGTCCGTGATACCGATAGTGAAGCGCGGCTTGGAATCGTTGTTGTAAACGGAGATGATCTGCGCCGGTGTGCAGTCCTTCGAGCCGAGACCGTAACGACCTGTGAATACAGGAACGTCCTGGAACTTGTTCTCCTGCTTGAGAGCAGCAACAACGTCGAGATACAGAGGCTCGCCTATCGAGCCGGGTTCCTTTGTTCTGTCGAGAACAGTGATCTTCTTTACAGTGGAGGGGATAGCTGCCGCGAACGCGGAGGAAACGAAAGGTCTGTACAGTCTTACCTTTACAAGACCTACCTTCTTGCCCTGCTTTAAGAGGTAATCGATAGTTTCTTCAATAGTATCGTTTACCGAGCCCATAGCAACTATTACCTGCTCTGCGTCGGGAGCGCCGTAGTAGTTGAACAGCTTGTAATCTGTGCCGATCTCTGCGTTCACCTTGTCCATGTACTCCGTTACGATCTCGGGGATCTTGTCGTAGTACGGGTTGGACGCTTCTCTTGCCTGGAAGAAGATGTCGGGGTTCTGAGCGGAGCCGTGGAGAACAGGCTGCTCGGGGTTGAGAGCTCTGTCACGGAATGCCGCGACAGCGTCCTTGTCAACCATCTTGTCGAGGGTATCGTAATCCCATACTTCTATCTTCTGGATCTCGTGAGAAGTTCTGAAGCCGTCGAAGAAGTGCAGGAAAGGAACTCTTCCCTTAATGGTAGCGAGATGAGCGACTGCGCCCAGATCCATTACTTCCTGGGGGTTCGTGGAGCAGAGCATAGCGTAGCCGGTCTGACGGCAAGCGTAAATATCGCTGTGGTCGCCGAAAATCGAGAGTGCATGAGAAGCGAGAGCACGAGCCGAAACGTGGATAACGTTCGGAAGCAGCTCACCTGCTATCTTATACATATTCGGGATCATCAGAAGAAGTCCCTGTGATGCGGTGTAGGTAGTGGTCAGAGCACCCGCGGAAAGTGAGCCGTGAACCGCGCCTGCAGCGCCGCCCTCAGACTGCATCTCTACGATCTGTACTTCCTGACCGAAAATGTTCTTTCTGCCTGCCGCAGTCCATGAATCCGTAACTTCAGCCATTACGGACGACGGGGTGATGGGGTAGATCGCCGCTACTTCGGTGAACGCGTATGAAACGTGACCGGCAGCATTGTTACCGTCCATTGTAAGTTTTTGTCTTGCCATTGGAAAACAACCTCCTTAATATTAAGCGACCGTGCTTTACGCAAGGTTTTCGCACTGCATAACCTCTGACATTCCGGGTATGCACTATATTAATAATACCACATTTTTACCAATTTGTAAACAGTTTTTTTTCAATTTTTTCTAAGTTTTCTCAAAAAAGTCCTCAAAGCATTGACACTAAACGGTTTTGGGTGTATAATAATTTGACAGACTATTCCGGGGCGTGGCGCAGTTGGTAGCGCGCGAAGTTTGGGACTTCGATGCCGCAGGTTCGAATCCTGTCGCTCCGACCATCTAAGCCGAACGGTTTAGATATTTCGCTCACAGAAGGCTTGGTTAAGCCATTTGTGAGCGATTTTTATTGGGATTTCAAAATCCCGTCTCCATAGATATTTTTTGAGGTCAAATAGGTACTGACAGGATTTGAACCACCACGGGTATAAAATTTTCAAGCAGAATTTCGTGACAATTTAACAAATATACAAAAAGCGCACGATGGTCAGGGAGAAAACTCCACAGACCGCAAATCGGGCGCTTTTTCTATGATATATACAAAGTATTCCGACAGAAATTGTGAAAAACAATGATTTGTTTGACTTTTTTCGACAGATATGGTATAATCGGAAAGGTCGATCAAGCGACCGGGATCGGAGCTGGAAGTCAATGGATAATATCGAGGTCACGGTCATCGGCGGTGACATCTCCCCCGCCGAGCGGCAGGAGTACATAGAGCGAGGAAAGAAAAACAAGCCGAATATGATACTGACGGGCATCAGGGTCGAGCTTGACGGCGAGTATGCGGACATAACATATCAATACGCCGACCCGCCGCAGGATATGACCGTCAGCATGGGCGGCTGTATGATCGGCAAGTTCGGATGCTTCAACAGAGGCAAACAAGCGGAGTATCTCGACAGAGTACCGAACAGCCTAAATTAAATATGGTAGCAAAGAGCCTGTAAGCTCTGATGTGTGAAAAACACATCGGAACTTGCAGGCTCTTTTTTTGTTGCAAAAATTCATATAAAACAGAGAATTTCATTTGCAGAGAGATGAAAAAACCGTCAATGTAAATGAAATTTTCGCAGGAAAGGAACATCAAATGTATTTTACGGAAACACCCCGCCTTCAGAGCATCGAGGCAATGATGAAAACAATTCCCCATCTGCCGCAGACCGAAGCTGCCGCCGAGCAGAGAGAACGGAAAATGAGATTACGGTTTTCCTCAAAGGCTCATTTCGACAGATTTATGGGCTTTTTCAAGGACAGGAAAACCAATCCTCTCTCCTGCGAATCGGAGTTTGTTGCTGCGATCTATCTGATGACCGCCGATCACGAGCTTTGGGATAAGATCAAGAGCGCAGTTGTAGATGAAAACATCAATTTCAGGCGGATCAAGCTCGGTGTTTTGGCTGCCGACAGTTACGCGCTGTACAAGACCGCAAAGGATATAATTTACAAAAAGCAGGGATTAACGCCTTGTGAATTACGGTCAATGATATTTGACCGTGAAAGCACGGCTGATCTCATTCTGACAGCGTACAGAGTCGCTAAGAGCGGCTTTGGATATATTGAAAGTGATAAATTCGGTTTCTCTGGTATGGCATCATGAGAAACCGTTTTTATATTTATACCAGCACGGAAAGAGGTGATGAATGGTGAAGTATATGAGCAGCGCAGAGGTTCAGTACTATAAGGACGCATATCCGAAAGGCACAAGGATCGTTCTCGACCATATGTCGGACGATCCCCGACCGATACCGCCCGGAACTGCGGGGACAGTCGAAGTCGTCGATGACATCGGACAGATTCATTGCTCCTTCGACAATGGCAGATATCTCGCTATATGCCCCGAGGTAGACTCATTCCACAAGATAGAGCCGGAAGAAAGCGAGTCTCCAACAATGTCGATGTGACGAAATGAGATCAAGCCGCGATTGGAGGTGAAAAAATGCCAAATCATGTTCAGAACAGAGTAAGGCTTATCGGAGAACAGAGCCGTATAGACGAACTGCTTCGGACAGTTCAAAATGACGAAGAAGGCTTCGGATCTATTGATTTCAACAAGATAATTCCTATGCCAAAAGAAATGGAAATCGAGTGCGGGACCCAGACAGACAAAGGATTTAAAGCATATTCCGATTTTATTGCCGTATATATTCTCGGTCAGCAGGACGGTAAGATAGATGTATTTGCTATCCCCGAAAGCAGTGAAAAAGCATTTCTGAGAATTCGCAAGGACATTGATCCCGAAACATGGTCGCTTGGAAAACAGGCGTATCAGAACAAGATCAAATTCGGTCATACGGATTGGTATTCGTGGTGCATAGACAATTGGGGAACAAAATGGAATGCATATTACTTTGGCGAGTATGAATCGAATACGCTAACATTTTGTACCGCATGGTCGCGGATAATGCCTATTATGACAAAGCTCTCTGAAATGTTCCCCGATGTGCATTTTAACTACGCATGGGCAGATGAGGATTTTGGATGTAACGTAGGTGAGGTAGAGCTTCAGAACGGAGAAACGACCTTTGAAAATATCCCTGCGCCGTTCTCAAAAGAGGCTTATGAAATGGCTGCGGATATCCGAGGTGAAGATCTGCTGGCAGACCGTCACATGGTGTTCAGCGAAGAAACGGGAACTTACGAAAGACTTTCCGATGAGGAGATCGATAGTTTGAGTGAGGGCGAGATCAGCGAAAGCGGAGAAAGCGGACAATCGCTGCAGTCAGTGTAACTGCCGCGATATTTTTATGCAGGGAGGTGATAATCGGCTTAAAGGTATTGGAATTGTTCGCAGGTACCCGTTCAATCGGTCGTGCTTTCGAGAAACGCGGTCACGAGGTATTCTCGGTCGAGTGGAACAAGGGCTTCAAGAACATTTCGCTGTACAAGGACATATCCGAGCTGACAGCGCAGGAGATAATAGACCGCTTCGGACTTCCCGACGTTATATGGGCATCGCCGGACTGCACAACATTCAGCATTGCGGCGATATCTCATCACAGACGGAAGAACGAAGAAACAGGAAACCTAGACCCTGTCAGTGATTACGCAAAGTTCTGCGATAAAGTGGATATGCATGTTCTCGACCTTATTCGGGAAGTTGCCCCGAAGTATTGGTTTATCGAGAATCCGCGCGGCGGTATGAGGAAGATGACCTGGATGCAAGCCCTTCCACGGTTTACGGTCACATACTGTCAGTACGGCGACAAGCGAATGAAGCCAACAGACATATGGACCAACCACCCCGACCCAAAGTTCCTGCCGCCCTGTCACAATGGCGCCCCGTGTCACGAACCGGCGCCGCGCGGAAGCAAAACGGGAACACAGGGGCTCAAGGGCAGCGTTCAGCGCAGCAGGATACCGGACAGGCTCTGCGAACACATTGTGAGGATCTGCGAGGAATAACCCGCACCATTCTCCACGATTACTTGGTCGATGAATAATAAAACAATTAGAAAGTACGAGGTAAACACATGAAAAAGAAGAAACTTATAAAGCTTCTTGTAAAGTTGATAAGGAAACCGACAACGGTCGAAAAACAAGCAAAAGCCATTTCGGAATGGCTGAAAGGGTCAAGCATTCATACATCGCCAAGTATCTCGGCGGGAACGGGTATGGAAGAAAACCCGAACGACTGCAGCGACATTTGTGACAGCTGCAGACAGATACTTGACAGGAGATGGTCAAAGCAATCAGATTTTTTGATATGTTCTCCGGGATCGGTGGGTTCCGCTCAGGACTCGAAAAAACCGGAGGATTTAAGTGTATCGGCAACTGCGAGATCGACAAGCACGCGGAAGCCGCCTACAAAGCAATGTACAACACGGAAGGAGAAGCATACTACAAAGATGCAAGAACAATCGACACAGAAAGCCTTGGAGACTTTGATCTCATCGCTGGAGGATTTCCATGCCAGTCATTCTCGGTCGCCGGACGAAGATTGGGCCTCGATGACGAACGAGGTAATCTGTTCCTTGAAATTGCAAGACTCATTGAAGCCAAGCGACCTGCGTTTTTTCTCCTTGAAAATGTTCCCGGACTGTTATCGCATAACAAAGGGGAAACTTTCAAGATCATCCTTACCAAATTTTCCGAATTGGGGTATAGTTTTGAATGGATGGTGCTTAACAGCGCACATTTCGGAGTCCCGCAGCAGCGGCGGAGGGTGTACATTGTCGGATATTCTCGAAACGAATGTGCCGGCAGAATATTCCCTGTCAGAGGCAGCAATGCGCAAGCTCTTAAGCTCGTCCTTCCCGGACCGCAAGGATCAAGAGTTTACGCTCCCGAGGGATCAGCTTGCACCCAATGCGCAGGTTCCGGAGGCGGCGGAGGAAAAACAGGACTGTACTTCATAGACCTTAATCCGCAGCCTGTTCTCACCGATAACGCAAGGTGTGTGACGGCGCGACAGGATTCGGGGATCAGTAAGCGGCGCGGCGAGCATTCGGGAGTGTTCATAGAATCCAATGAGCCGAGAGCCATGATAAATCCGTTCAAGGAACACACTTGGCAGAACGGCAGACGGATCAAAGAGCCGAATGAGCCGATGTTTACCATCACAGCACAGGACAGGCACGGGATACTACACAAAGGGTACATACGCCGTCTGACCCCGCTTGAGTGCTGGCGGCTTCAAGGCTTTGAGGACGATCAGTTCTATCTCGCCTATACGACAACTCCGGCGAACACCCATCTTTACCGAATGGCGGGAAATTCGGTCACAGTCCCCGTCATAACAGCAATAGCGAAGAAGATAAAGGCGGCTGCGGAGATGATAGGGCTTGATACAACATAACGCTAAACTAAAATCAAATAAGGAGAACGATAATGCAAGAGTGTGAATTCAAAAATATAGAGCATCTGGTAAATATAACAGATAAGATCGTAAAAAGAATACTTGATACCAAATGCAGCAATGCTTCCGAAATCAAGAACGGACAGGGCTGCGAGTACGATTGGTGCGAGACTGTCAGCAAGATGACCAATCGCTATCTGAATCAGATGTCATTAAGAAGATACATCAATTTTTCGGAACATATATCGGACTTCTGGTGTCTCGGCGGGGTCGGCGCTTCTCCGTGTCATATCGCTTCATTTTCCGGTGAGGAATACGAAAGGAACTTCCGTCTGCTTGCCGACTTTTCAAAGCAATATAACTTGATATTCGCAGAAAAGTATTGCGATGAGGTGGATGTAAAAGACATCAACAGCCTTGAGGACGAGGAAAATATCCTGTTCAACATCTTTTCAAGGGCTTTAACTATGGGCGATAAAATGGATTCGATATTCGCAGCAATGGCGAACAATCAGGATAATATCGACAAGGCGCTTGAATTCGGCGAGCATGATCCAGAGCTTGAAAGTATGGAAAAGCCGGAGATTATAAGAGCAGTATTCTTCGAGACTATGAATGCTTTTATTCTTGACGTTCCTTTTGTGGAAATGGGAGATACGCCCCCGCTAAATCGAACAGCAGCCATTCAGAATGCTCTCATTGTAAGAGCGGTCGTAGAAAAGGCGCTAACCGATTACGAAGTATCCGGAAGCGAAGATTTTTCCCCGTTCGGGCGTTCGGCAATCAAAGCCTGCGAGGGTATTATCGATGACGATTCAATGACTGAGGTCAATCGGCGCGTAGAGGAAGCACAGACTTCGCAACAGGATAAAACAAACGAAATTTCAATGTGAGGATAAGAAAATGTGTAAAGTAAATGCACAGACCGAGGAATACGAAAGCTTCTTCATTCTCGGTCAGGACGCTCTGTTCACGAACGCGCGGCTCGACCGTACAACGATCCCCGAGGGGCTGTACGCATACGACCTTCGGGACGCTTGTGACGGCAACATTAACGAGCTGAAAGACTTCGTGCTTGTGAACCATTGGGGAACAGTTCTCGTCAAAGAGCCGATAACCGGCGCAAGCGAGGGCGTTCAGATAAAGCCGTATGATTACAACTACATCGGCGATATCACGACTGTAGACGAGTTCATGAGCGAACCGCCACAGGTTCTGACAATGTAAACAACTGTATTGCCTGCAAGGACGGGCGATACCATTAAATATATAATAGCACATCTTCTCCGTTCGGTCAAGCCTGTTTTTGCGGGTTCGGACAGAATGGGGGTGATGATATAAACAGCTTTATGAGCTGGATAGGCGGCAAGAAAAGCAGCCGCGACATAATAATCCCGAGATTTCCTCTGTACTACGAAAAGTACATCGAGGTGTTCGGGGGCGGCGGTTGGATACTGTTCGCAAAGCCGCCAGGTAACGACTTCGAGGTGTTCAACGACTACAACAGCAACATCTCGAATCTGTACACCTGCGTTCGTGACAGGAGCGCAGAGCTGATAGAACGGCTCCGTTTCGTGCTGAACAGCCGTGAGGATTTCGACAGGATAAAGCACATTATCAGCGAGAAAGCTGATATCGGTGACGTTCAGCGCGCCGCGGAGTTCTATCAGCTTATCCGGTACAGCTACGCGAGCAGTTGTGACAGCTTCGGCGGCAAGCCCCACTCAATGTGGAGCAACTTCCCGCTGATAGAACAGGCTTCACGGCGCTTGCAGAAGGTCGTGATCGAAAACAGGGATTTTGAGAAGCTCATCGGTGCTCAGGACAGCGAGGTGAGCTTTTTCTATTGCGACCCGCCGTATTACGCGACCGAAAGCTACTACGAAAACGTCGGCTTTACAAAGGCAGACCACGAAAGGCTTCGGAACGCGCTTGCAGGAATAAGCGGAAAATTTCTCGTTTCGTACAACGACTGCGAGGAAATTCGCACTCTGTACGACGGCTGCCGGATGTACGCTTACGAGCGGCTCAATAACATCAGGCAGCGATTCGACGGCGGTAGTATGTTTGGTGAGCTTCTCATAGCCAACTACGACATGGACGAGCGGAAAAAGAATCCGCCCATACAGATCAGTTTCTTTGATAACAACGAATTTATGGAGGAAATGCAATGATAACATTTCAGACAAGACTTACGAAAAAAGGCAACATCAAGGTGCCTCTCGACATTCTCAATCTCATGTCGGCTTGCCCCGGCGACGATGTGATCGTGTCCGTCGATCTCGACTGCGACTCCCTTGTGGTCAGCAGATACGATGATGACAGCGAGGACGGTATCAATGTCCCCGCCGACCTGCTCGACGAGGCGGGAATCGACACCGACAACTATCAGATGTACGCCGACAACGGAAGAGTCGTGATAATTGAGGGGGATGAGTACGATGAATGAAAATCAGATAATTGAGTTCACAAATGAGCAGTTTGGGAAGATACGCACCACGCTTATTAACGGCGAGCCGTGGTTTGTTGCGAAGGATGTGGCACTTGCGCTCGGATACAGTAATCCGAGAAAGGCTGTAATTGACCATGTAGACGATGAGGACAAGGGAGTAACGAATCGTGACACCCTTGGTGGAAATCAGAATCTCAACATAATAAATGAATCCGGTCTCTATTCGCTTATTCTTTCAAGCAAGCTGCCGAACGCAAAGGTGTTCAAGCGCTGGGTAACGAGCGAGGTAATTCCGTCTATCCGCAAGACCGGCGGTTACGCTACACCCGAGGCGATATACAAGACACTGATCGAGCCGAAGAACCTCATCATCGTGCTTGAAACGCTTGCAGAGGAACAGGCAAAGAATAAGAAACTGACTGCCGAGAACGCAGTGCTGTCCGTCAAGGCTAAGTATTACGACGCTATTCTCGCAAGCTCCGAGGCGCTCCCGATAACGCAGATCGCAAAGGACTACGGTATGTCTGCGGTGACGATGAATCGTCTTCTCTCCGAAATGGAGATACAGTACAAACGCTGCGGAACATGGATTCTCTATCAGGACTACGCCGACAAAGGGTACACGATGACCAAGACTTTTATTATCAACGAAACAAAGTCGAAGTCATATACCTGCTGGACGCAGAAAGGGCGGCTTTTCCTGTATAATCTGCTCAAGGCGCACGGAATACTGCCGATGTGCGAGCGCCCCGAAATATCAGGGTATATAAGCCGCTGACGGCTTATTTATATATACCGACCGGACGACCTCGAAATCAGCGGTCAGAGCTGACAAGTGCCACAGAATTACAGACTTTGAGCAGCATCGTCCGCAGAAACGCACGGAAGTCCGAAAAACAACAATACATTTATTTACGAAAGGAAAGAAGAATCATGAAGTTTTTCAAGAATGTAAAGGAAAAGATCGCAAACAGAGCGGCTAAGGCAAAGGCGAAGGCTGTCGCTATCTGGGCAGTTGCAGCCTGCAACCGTGGCGAAAACTACGTTGACAGCGGCGTTAAGATCCTTATCGCCGTAGTTATCGGCGCACTTCTTCTCGGCGGTCTTTACGCTCTGTTCGGCGACACTATCATGCCGACCGTAACAACTAAGGTCGAGGAAATGTTTGAGTTCAAGGGCTAATTGCCGGAGGTAAACCGTGAAACTGAAGATCTCAGCGATACTGCTCGTGCTGTGCATGATGTTCGGCAGCAGCGTTCCGCGGACTCAGGCGGCAGCATTTGAGCAGAACATAACCGGCACAGTACCGACGCAGCTCCCCGAGATCGAACCCAATCCCGATGATGCCGCGGCTGCCGAAACAGTAGCCGCGGTAATTATCATTATTCTCGTAGTCTGCGTAGTGATCTACATCTGCGACTCATCAAATTAA
The DNA here is from genome assembly GCA_017550775.1 of Ruminiclostridium sp. Next base: position 16,978 of record JAFZOA010000735.1, read on the forward strand.
GATCGAAAGGAAAACAAATATGGGCATCAATGTAAGGATCAACAAGATCAACACAACAGGAAACGTAAAGGCGACAGCCTCTGTAACGCTCGACGAGTGCTTCGGCATTCGTGGCGTCAAGGTCATGGAGGGCAAAAACGGGCTCTTCATAAATATGCCATCGTACAAGGGCTCGAACGGGCAGTATAACGACATCTGCTTCCCCACGACCCCGGAATTCCGCAAGGAGCTTACCGAGGCGGTGGTAGATTCGTACAAGCTCGCTGTCGAGCAGCTTCAGGATCAGTCCGCAAATTTTAGTCAGGGGGAGCAGGTCGAGGAATCTGTTCCCGCTATGTCTATGTAAGCTCAACAAATATGGTTAATCGTGAAAGGAAGAAAAATACTATGAACATTATCAGGAAAGCAGTAAACTTTGTCAAGAGAGCGGCTATGACCGCAAAGAACGCTATCTCCGATGCTGTACGCGGAGCAAGGCTCGCTGTCGCAAGAATGACCGCTGTAACAGCTTGCGCACGCGGCGAGAATTACGTTGACAGCGGCGTTAAGATACTCATCGCTGTAGTCATCGGCGCACTTCTCCTCGCCGGTCTTTACAGCCTGTTCGGTGACACTATCATGCCGACCGTGACAACTAAGGTCGAGGAAATGTTCGAGTTCAAGGGCTGATGACGGCGATACAAGTCACGATCATCATCGTCCTGCTCGGTATCGAGGTTTATTGCGACTTGAAAGACCGCACAATACCGAATGAAATATCGCTTGCAATAGCGGTCGCAACCTTCATAGATTTTCACCCCGAGAATCTGTGGGGGCTGCTCCCTGCGGCGATGTTCTTCATCGGAGCTGTGTTCACGAAGATAGGCGGCGGTGATGTTAAGGTGGTCGCTGCACTCAGCCTGTCCCTCGGACTCTGGAAAACGCTCCTGCTGCTGTTTGCGGCGGAGCTGTCAATGCTGGTATTCTACGGAATATCGGCAGTTGTTCAAAAAATACGCGGTAGGACGGCAGCGAAAAGACAGGATGTCGTAGTGGGGCTGCCAAAGGCGGTGCAAGGACGCACCGCTTACAAAGCAGTCCCCACAGCCTTGCCGTTCTTGCCTTTCATAACATTAGGATATGTATTAACTATTTTTGTTTAACAGATTTATTCAACGAAAGGATAAATGATATATGAAACTTTTCAAAAACAGAACAGTCCTCGGCGTTCTCTGCATCGCCATAGCCCTCGTTATCTGCTTCGTGATAACCCCGCTTTTCAACGCCTCGGCGGCAAATCTCACCACGATAGTCCGCGTTAAGAACGACATCAAGGTCGGTACGGAGATAACAAGCAAGGATATCGAAACCGTTGAGGTCGGGGCGTACAATCTGCCCTCGAATGTTATCAAAAAGCCCGATGATGTTGTCGGCAATTACGCCGCCGTTGAGCTGCTCAAGGACGAATATGTTCTTTCGACCAAGATCAGCGATACTCCCGCTACGGAAAATGTTTATCTGTACGGTCTGAACGGCTCCAAGCGCGTAATGTCGGTAACTATCCCGTCGTTCGCAAAGGGTCTTTCGGGCAAGCTCATGTCCGGAGATATCGTGTCCGTGATCGCGGTCGATTATCAGGAAAAGGGTGAGACCGTCGTGCCGGACGAACTCCAGTATGTTCAGGTCGTTGCGGCTACCGACAAGCGCGGTAACGATGAAATGGTAACGGAATACAGAGCCGACGGCGAGGAAGAAACAGGTCTTCCCGAAACGGTAACGCTCCTTGTTTCCCCGTCACAGGCTTTGGTGCTTGCGGAGCTTGAAGCCGAGGGCGAGGTACACATTTCGCTCGTTTACCGCGGGACACAGGAGAACGCCGATAAGTTCCTTGAAGCGCAGGAAAAGATACTGCAGGACATCGCGGATGTTACGGTCACGGAGAAGTCCGCCGACGAGGGATCGGAGGTGAAATCCGAGACCACGGTCGAGGCTTTGGGCAGCGAGCCGGAGGTGACCGATGAGACCGAAGCCGAGACTACGATAGAACTGGATATCCCCGACCTTGCCGCAGACGATGAGGGCGAGGCAGAGGAAACTACGGCTGCAAGCGAGGACGCGGAGGTGACGGACAATGGCATCATTTCTGAATAAAATAATGAAGCATGGCGACGAGGACGAAGAACTCGACATGGAATTTGACATTGCCGAGAGCGATTGCTTTGAGCTGCCGCCCGACCGTAAGGATAATCAGGTTCTTGCGGTATGGGGCAGCCCGTCATCAGGCAAGACGATAATGAGCGTGAAGATTGCACGCTACATTGCCGCGCAGAAAAAGAATGTTATTCTCGTACTGGCTGACATGAGCGCTCCCCCTCTCCCGTACATCTGTCCGTCCTCCGATCTTGAAGCGGAGGTGTCGCTGGGAACGATACTTGCCTCCGCAGAGGTCACGGGCAGCATTATCAAGCAGAATGCGATACTGCACAAGAAAAACGAGTATCTGACTATGCTTGCGATGTTAAAGGGCGAGAACGCGTTCACATACGCGCCGTACACCGAGACACAGGCAAAGGAGCTTCTCGCGGAGCTGCGTCGTATGGCTGACTACATCATTATCGATTGCACGAGCAATATAACAAACGATATATTATCGGCGGTCGCGCTGATAGATTCGGACGCTGTTCTGCGTCTTGTGTCATGCGATCTCAAGTCCATAAGCTACCTGTCGTCGCAGATGCCGATACTGCTTGACAATAAGTATAACGTAAATAAGCAGTACAAGGCGGCTTCAAACATCGACGCTTTTCAGGCTGACGAGAACATCGAACAGGTGGTCGGCGGCGTATCGTTCAAGATACCGCACTCCGAGGAGGTGCATCAGCAGTTCCTTGCCGGAAACCTGTTCGGTGCGCTCTCCGCAAAGGACAGCAAGGATTTCCGCAAGGCTACGGCAAAGATAGCAAACGAGATATTTGAGTTAGGGTGATAACTATGGCATTAACAGCAAACACGAATACACAGAACTTATTTTACAGATCAAGCGACACAAAGCAGTTTTCGGAAGTCCTCGAGGAAGTCCAGTCGTACATTTCAAGCAAATACTCGGCGCTGGTCGTTGACGGAATCAATAATATCGGTACCGGCAATGAGGAAGTCAAGGCGCAGGTCAAGAGGTACATCGGAAAGTACCTCCTTGACCGCCGTCTGACGGTCGCGGATATGACGCAGCAGGAGCTTATCGACAAGCTCTATACCGAAATGGCGGAGTTCTCGTTTTTGACGAAATACATCTTCGGCACCGGCATTGAGGAAATCAACATCAACTCATGGGACGATATCGAGGTGCAGTATTCAAACGGTGAGACCGTCAAGATTGACGAGAAGTTTGAATCGCCCGACCACGCGATAAACATCGTCCGCCGTATGCTCCATGTATCCGGAATGGTGCTTGATAACACTTCTCCGGCTATCCTCGGACACCTGTCCAAGAACATACGAATCGCGGTGTTAAAGACTCCGCTGGTCGATGAAGATGTGGGTGTCGCAGCTTCTATCCGTATCGTCAATTCCCAGCATCTCACCAAAGAGGACTTCATCAGGCACGGCACAGCGACCGAAGAAATGATGGATTTTCTTTCGTTTGCTGTTCGCTACGGCGCTTCAACGACTGTCGCGGGCGCGACATCGTCCGGTAAAACAACGCTGACAGGCTGGCTGCTCACTACGATACCGCATAATAAGCGCATATTCACCATTGAAGCAGGCTCCCGTGAGCTTGACCTTGTGGAGCGTGACGAGAACGGAAAGATCATCAACAAGGTAATCCATACGATAACCCGTGAATCCGAGGACGAAAAGAAAAGCATCACGCAGGACAATCTTCTCGATATGTCGCTGCGTTTTCACCCCGATTACATAGTAGTCGGAGAAATGAGATCAAGTGAGGCTGATTCCGCTCAGGAAGCGGCTCGAACAGGTCATACCGTTATCACGACCATACATTCGAACTCCTGCGAGGCCACATGGCGCAGAATGGTGACGCTCTGCAAGCGTAAATATCCGAATGTCGATGATACCGTCATTCTGAACCTCGTCACCGAGGCGTTCCCGATAGTCGTTTACGCAAAGCAGCTTGAAAACAAGCAGCGCCGTATAATGGAAATTATGGAATGTGAGATAAAGCCGGACGGCGAGCGCGAATACCATACGCTCTACCGTTACAAGATCAGCGAGAATCGCGTTGAGGACGGAAAGTTTATCATAAAAGGCGAACACATCAAGGTCGAGGATCCGTCCCCGTCCTTACAGCGCAGAATGCTTGAAAACGGCGCATCGGTCGAGGAACTTAACAGGTTTCTGAGAAAGGAGGCAAGCAAATGAACGCTGTCTATTTAATCGCATTTATCGGCTTGGTTGTGGGAATTTTCCTTTTGTTCGGCATAACGCCGCTGGAATTCACGGACGGGCTGTTCGGATTCCTTACCGCGAAGCCGAATACCCTGAAATCGCAGATAAACGAGGCAACACAGCGCAAGAAGCCGAACTTCTTCCGCCGTGAGATCATGGAAGCGCAGGAGATACTGAGACTTACCAACCGTACCAATATGTTCTCGGTGCTTTGCGTATGCTCTCTCGGGCTCTCCGCGATAGGTTTGTGCGTGTCCATTCTTATCGGTAACGTGTTCCTTGCTCCGGTAATGGCGATAGGCTTAATGTTCGTGCCGTTCTGGTACATCAAGACCACGGCATCAAACTACAAGAAGGACATTGCCGCAGAACTTGAGACTGCGCTGTCGATAATAACTACGGCATACCTCCGCAACGAGGACATCATAACATCTATTGAAGAAAATATACATTATCTGAACGCGCCGGTCAAGACCGTGTTCGAGGAATTCCTGTCGAGCATCAAGCTGTCAAACCCCGATGTCGAGGCGGCTCTCATGGCTATGAAAAAGAAGATCGACAATGAGGTGTTCCACGAATGGATAGACGAGCTGATACTTTGTATGAATGACCGCTCGCTCAAATCCACACTCACCCCGACCGTCAACAAGTTCTCGGATATGCGCGTAGTAAACGCAGACCTTGAATATATGATAACCGGTCCGAGAAAGGAATTCATCACTATGGTGTTCCTCGTTGTGGGTAATATCCCGCTGCTGTATATGCTTAACAAAGCGTGGTATGCGAGCCTTATGGAATCGATAGTCGGTCAGATCGTTCTTGCGGTCTCGGCTGTGGCAATATTCATCTCGACGGCTATAGTCATTAAGCTGACAAAGCCGATAGAGTACAGGAGATAAGGGGGACGGACGATGATAATATTACTTGCAATAAGCGGTATCGCGCTTGCGGTCGGTCTGTTCTTCCTCTTCGCGGATATTCTGAAAATACCGTATCTGAAAACCTCAAAGGCGGTAATGTCCGTCGGAAAGACCGACAAAAAGATATCCAAGACCATTGATGCGGTGCTGGTCGATGCGGCTGTTCGCATAGGCAAGCTCATTCCGATGGATAAGTACAAGCGTATCCGCATGGAAAAGACGCTCGCGTCGGCTGGAATAAAGATGACTCCCGAGACTTTCAGGGCGTATTCGCTGTTAAAGGCATTCGGTGTCGGACTTCTGATAATCCCGTGTGCGCTTATCTTCCCCATGATAATACCGCTTATCATAATACTCGCCGTTGCGGTATATTTCAAGGAGATCGGCAAGGCTGACGAGCAGATGCGAAAGAAAAGAGCCGCGATAGAGAGCGAACTTCCGCGCTTTGTGGCGACCGTCGAGCAGGAACTTAAGACCTCCCGTGACATTCTCTCCATTATGGAGAATTACAAGAAGCACGCAGGCGAAGTGTTCTCCTATGAACTGGATGTGACTACTGCGGATATGCGTTCGTCAAGCTATGAGGCTGCGTTGACCCGATTTGAGTCAAGAATAGGCTCCTCGCAGCTCTCGGATGTTGTTCGCGGTTTGGTATCTGTGATCCGCGGCGATGACAGCGCGGTATATTTCAAAATGCTCGCTCACGACTTCAAGCTGCTTGAACTTCAGCATCTCAAGAACGAGGCAAAGAAGATACCGCCGAAGATACGCATATTCAGCCTTGCAATGTTGATGACGTTCCTGCTGACATATCTTGTGGTAATGGGTATGCAGCTCATAGACGCACTCGGAACGATGATTTAACAGGAGGTGCGATTTGAAGAACATTATGAAAGTGATACGGAGCAAGCGCGGCGAGGGCTACATAGACGTGTGCATCATCGTGCTTGTATTCGTGATGATAATGGCGTTCATGCTCGCCGCCGTCCCGGTGTTCGTGGCAAAAATACAGCTTGACAACTTCGCGGACGAGCTTGTGCGTGAAGCGGAAATAGCCGGTCAGATTGGCTCGGAAACTACCGCGAGAGCCGCTGTGCTTTCGGAAAAGACCGGACTCCACCCGACGATAACGTGGTCGCGTTCGGGCAAGGTACAGCTCAATCAGGAATTCACGGTAACGCTGACTACAACCAAAGACATAGGATTCGGCCCATTCGGGAGCTTCCCCGTAGAGCTGAAAGCGGCGGCTTCGGGCAAGTCCGAGGTTTACTGGAAGTGAGGTGTACCGGAAATGAGAAAATTTCTGTATCGCCTTAAAAACAAAAAGGGGTTCTCCGGTCCTTGGGTCGTGGTCGTCGCTCTGATCGGTGTTATGCTGTTCGTGGTCATCAGCCAGTATATCCGGCTGATGATGATCGCGGCGGGTGTCAAGGACGCTGTTCAATCTGCGGTCATATCCTCGTCCGTAAGCAATTGGGCGAATGTTTACCCGTGTATCCGAGAGGGGTATGCGGGCGGGTACAAATACACAGGCGGCGCTTGGAATGAGCGCATGACAAGCGGAAACATCTACGGCAGACTTTCAAATCTGCTCGGACTTGAATACAAGAACGGGAAATACTGCTCGGTAACGAGCGACGGCGTGGAATACGCTGTTTACGGACTGAGCGTCCACATCGATAATTCACCGTTTGCCCCCGGCAGCACGAGCGGCATACAGGAGTTTCAAGCGACATCGAAGATAACGCTCGAAGTTCCGCTGTCCTTCGGCGGCGATTTGCTTCCGCCAATGAAAGTCGACCTGTTGGTTAAGTCCAAATATATGCCCAAGTTTTAGGTGGTAAGGTAGATTTTTCGGTTTGGCGCTGGACTTGCCGGAACCATATATGGTAATGTGGTGGATAACAAGAACAGGCAACAAGACTATTTAAGGAAGGTGATCTATATGACAAAGAACGGAAAAAGAAATGTCCTCATAGGCACGGTATCGGCGGCTTGCATAGCGATGGTATGCGTGATCGGCTCACAGTTCATCGACACGGACAGCAGCAGGATCATATCGCACGACACTCCCGGCTCTGATAGAGTCAGCACGGCGATAAGCACGACCGCGCCGGTAATTGCGGAAGAAGGAAATGCGGAAACTACGGCTCCCGCAAACACGGCTGATACCACAAGACTGCCCGAGGACAACGATGACATCATCGTCGTAACGGCGGTGACAAGCGCAGACGACGGATACGGCGGTGTGGTGACCGACGCTCCCGCCGTGACGACCGCGGCATACACCACCAAGACTAAGGTAATGGTAGATCAGAGCTTCGAGGCGGCGACAAAGCCGGTGACCGAGCCTCCCGCTCCCGAGGTCGAGGATACGGAGGCGCTCACGAATGCGGACACCGAGCCAAAATATGAAGCCGAGCAGACATCGGTTGCAGTAACGACTGCCCCGAATGTCGATACCCCGCAGCACGGACAAACCAGCGGCGGTATGATCTACATCAACGGCTTCGGTTGGATAGTCAACGAGGGCGGCGGCGGTGAAGGCTCAACCAACGATGAGATGTACTGCAACGGCAATAAGATAGGCTATTTCGGATAAGAACAACGGTCATAGGAAACACCCGCAGGCTCGGAGCTTGCGGGTGTTTTATTGCGAAAGGAGCTTTATGAAAAGGATCAAAAAAATCATAGCGTCCGCTCTGCTTGCCGTGTTCATAGGCTTGCAGAGCATTCCTGCTTACGCAGATAATGTCGGCGACCCGAACATCGACAACGGCGGTGGCGGTTTACAAGGCGGTACATCGACAAACTTCTGGTATCAGACCGATGACGGCGTTCGCGTCACGATAGTCGATTCCAAGACGGGAGAAGAAAAATCCGCCTCTATCGACTATACAAACAAAAGCCCAGACGATATTGTAGTCCATTTCGGCAAAAACAGCAAGCGTGACTATACAAACGGAATGGCTCTGACTGCGAGTACAGGCAAATATACTTACAGAAAACCCTCTCAGGCGCTTCCGATAATCGTCAGCGACGGCGAGTATTACGTTTCCAACATCGATGAGATACGCAGCTATTTCACTGACGAGCAGGTCGTCAAGGCTATTGCAAGTGACCTCGGCTTCAAATTCGACGATCTCATAAACGGCGACTTTAAGCTCATGATCGAACCGATTGTATATATCACCTACAACGGCACACGCTGTGCGATGACCGCTACCGAGGCGGCGCTGTACAATCTCAAGACCGGCGGTGACCTTATAAACAAGTTTGGCCCGTTGTCGCATAAGAACCTGCCGCTGGCGATGTTCCTTGAGGACGATGATCTCGGATACAGGGCTTGGGCTGGCTCGACCACCTCAAGAGCCACCGACAGCGATATTATCAACTATCTCGGTGTCGGCATCGTATCATTCAAGGAGCCGGACGAGGAAGTTGAAGTAGATACTTCGGACTATGAATATCGCGTAGATACCGATGTTTATACCTCGGTCACCGTCTCGGGCGGAAAGCATACTCCCGACAATCCCGTGACTGTAACATTTGAGATCAAAAACACGACATATACAGTCAACAACATAGTATATCCCGACGGAGCGTCACAGCTTGTGTGGGTTCGGTGGCATACACCGACAACACCACAGAAAGTAACAATAAAGGTCACTGTCATCGGCGGCGCGGAGACGAGCAAGGGTACGATCATAGCGAACATTGTTGACCTCGACGAGAATCCGCCTCCCGACCCCAAAGCCACCGACCGCAATGATAAGTTCACTCCCGTAAACCCGCCTAACAAGGCTCAAAGCACTACAGCGGCATGGTCAAAGTATTACGCCTATTGGGTACCGAACTATGTTTGGATATCTCATTGGGTATGGCATACCCGCACTAACCCTGACGGCTCTGTAAGCGGATATTGGCAGGATCACGGACATTGGGAAGATAAAGGCGACTGGAGCTTCGACCAGGATATGTATTCCGTGTCGTTGACAGCTAACATGACCATAGCACCTGATGCGAAGAATCCGACCAAGAGCGGAAGAACGATAAAATCCGGTTACGGCATAAATGAGCGCGTCACGGCATCGGCCAGCGGCTCCGGTGAGCATACCGACATTCAGAACGCGGTCACCTACTTCCCGGAATTCAAATACAAGAAATACTGGCGGCTGCTCGAAAAGGTATCAGGCGGATACGAGTTCAAGAAAAACGAGTACAGCACATACAATAACCGCACACATTTCACTCCCGTGTGGTATCCGGACGGAACATACACGGTATATACATGGGCGCTCGATTGCTGGACTCCCGCGGGAATGCTGTCAACAAATCTGACCGACAGCGTTACGATCAAGGGCAATGTCTATGATGACTGGCACATTGCCAAAACATATTAAACGAAAGGAAATGGTAAAATGACGAAGAAAAAAAGGATCATTAAAACCGCAATCCTCCTGCTTGTGATGACCGTCTTCATGGCGGCTTTTTCTGTCACGGCGTTTGCGGACGGCGGCAGCGTTTCACAGGCGATAGAGGGTACATGGTCAACAGCTTCGGGACAGATCAAAGACGTTGTAAACAATGTCGTGTTCCCGATAATCGATGTTATCCTCGCGGTATTCTTCTTTGCGAAGCTCGGTCTCGCGTACTTCGACTACCGCAAAAGCGGACACTTCGAGTGGACAGGTCCGGCAATACTGTTCGCATGCCTCATCTTTACTCTGACAGCTCCCACCTACGTCTGGACTGTCGCGGGGGTATAACGATCATGATGAACTTTTTTACATCGGAATTAAAAAAGATCGCCGACAGATGCGAGTTTGTCGGCGAGCCTAAGTATGTCGGGAGAGCCTGCGTGTTCAGGCTCTCCGATGATGTTACAGGCAAAATGGAGTTTGTGACCGAGGGCATAGCAGACCATTACAGCGCGCTGAAAATGACCCTGTTCAACCGAAAAGAGGGCGTTATCGATACGCAGAAGATGAAGCTTGAAGATGTTATCGGTAAAATCAATGTCGGCGGCGATATGAGGAATCCGCACATATGGGTGTATGGACAGCCTGAATGGTACGGGTTCAAGCCTACGAACGCAAACTACGATGCTATGGCACAGGTTGCCGATGATTACCTTGAAATGTTTGCGGAGCCGCAGATGGGCGAGAGCATGGGAATGGGTATGTGACTACTGCGTGACCTCAAGGGTGTCGGAATCTATGTATATTATCGGTCGGTTCTTGTTATGCGCATAACCGACCGCGTCCGGCACCTCTTCCCCCGCGGTGACCGCGATGACGATATCGCAGTTATCGACCATGTAACGGTCGGCGGCATCGTACAAGTCCTCGTCCGTCTCGCAAAGATCGGTATATTCAAGCGGGAGCGCGGGTGCGGAATCGGCGGTCTCGATGACCTTGTAGTAACGGTCGCGCCAATCCTCCGCCCAGCCCTCGTCCTGCAGATCGCACGGCACGACCATCCCAATCTTGACGGACTGACCGAGCCCCCGTACTGCAAGAGCGATCTCAAGGCTCCAGAGCGGAACACCGAAGTCGCCGTTCGAGATTACTGTAAAATCTGTATCACGGGCGACCTCTTGAATAATGGTCGAGAGCTTCTGTTTAAGCCCGATAACAAGCTCCTCGGATTCGTTGTACTTGTAGCGGAGCTGCTCGACAGGAACCGACACGATAGCGGCGGTGTATTCTTTCTTCATATTCTTTTACTCCGATAAACAAAAAGTGTGCGACAATGAATGCCGCACACGAAAAATGCAGACATTGATTGTCGTCACACAATTACCTCAATGATACTCCAAAAAGCACACAGAAGAAAAGCCTGCATTTTTACCGAAGTAAAAATGTGCTTATTGGAGCTAAATATTCAAATTTGAGGTAAAGTGTGACATAAATAGTATATCACAATCTTTAGTTTCTTGCAAGAGCTTTTTGCAAAATAAATCCCCGACGAAAAATCGGGGCTCACAGGTAGGTGAAACATTGTTTTTACTTGATTTCTCGGTCGATCAGCTGATGAATATGCTGCTCGACTGGATATACCAACAGATCGTAAAGGTTATCGGCGACTTCTTCGGCACGATAAACCAAATGGGCGTTGACCTGTTCAGTCAGCCGTGGATACAGCAGATTGTGGCGCTGTTCTCGAAGCTCGGCTGGGCGCTGTTCGCCGTCGGGTTCGTGGTGGCGATATTCGAGTTCGCAATCGAGTATCAGAACGGACGCGGCGACCCGAAAGCCCTCGCACTAAATACGCTAAAAGGCTTCTTTGCGGTCAGCCTGTTCACGGTGCTGCCCGTGAGACTGTACGCTCTGTCCCTCACGATGCAGACCGGAATGAACTCGGATATGACAGGATACATTCAGGTCGATGCGGTTAAAAGCTATGTGGATATAGCGCTTGACGTTATCAGCGTGAAGCTGTTCGGTCCGCTTCTCGCCATCATCATAATTGTCATGATGGCTTATGCGGTAGTCAAGGTTTTCCTCGCATCTCTCAAACGCGGCGGAATCCTGCTTATACAGATAGCTATAGGCAGCCTATATATGTTCAGCGTTCCGAGGGGATACACGGACGGGCTCATAATGTGGATAAAGCAAGTCGTTGCTCTGTGTCTGACCTCGTTCCTGCAGTCAACAATGCTCATAGCCGGTCTGATATTGTTCAAGGACACATGGCTGCTTGGACTCGGTGTTATGCTCGCAGCCGGAGAGATACCGAGAATCGCGGGCAACTTCGGACTGGAAACAGCGGCAAGACCGAATATAAACGCTGTTGTGAATACAGCGCAGTCGGCGGTGCATCTGGTAAAGATGGTCGCAAAGTAAAGGAGAAACAGCATGATAAACTACATTTACCCCGACAATCTGAAAAGCGCACCTATGCTGTTTCTCTGGCGGCTGAAAGACCTTGCCAAAATCGGTATAGGTGCGATAATAGCGGTTGTGGCGCTCGCGGAAACGGGCTTCACGATACCGCTCGTAATAACGATAGCATACGCATTCCTTGCCATACGGTTCGATGATACGTCTATCCTCGATTTCCTGCGGTACGCGATAAACTACTTCTTTATCGAGCAGCAGGAATACCGTTGGCAAATGAAAGGAGCAGAATAATTGCAGACAAAAAAACAACAGCAGCTCGCCGAGCGCAAAAAGCTGGCAACCCGCCAGATCATCGGCATTGAGGGAATAACGGAATACTCGTTAAAGACAGGCTCGAACACCGAGCTTGTCTTTTTCAGTATAAAGCCAAGCAACATCTCGGTGCTGTCCGAGGAAGCTCTCGGAGCGAAGATATATGCTCTGATGTCCGTTCTCAAAGGCGTTACCGAGGTCGAACTTGTGTGCATGAACAGCCGCGAGAGCTTCGAGAGCAACAAGGCGTTCATCAAAAAGCGTATAGCCGCCGAGGAAAACCCCGCTGTTCGGGAGCTACTCGAAAAGGACGCGGTACACCTCGATCATATTCAGGCGCAGACGGCGACAGCCCGTGAATTCCTGCTCCTCGTCAGGACGCGGAACATGAAGGAAAAGGAACTGTTCGCGCATCTCAACCGCGTGGAGAAGATCATTCTCGAAAACGGCTTCACGGTCGCACGGTTTGATAAGGACGGGATAAAAACGCTCCTCGCGGTGTATTTCGAGCAGAATACCACAAACGAAAAATTCGAGGACATTGACGGAGAAAGGTGGCTTTTGAATGAGTGAAAAAATAAAGCTGAATGTCACGATGACGTGTAAAGCGGACTCGTACAAACAGGCTAACAACCTTTGCGTGGTCGAGGAGATCGTACCGATACCGGACGTTGATTTCCTTGAAATGGCGACATATCCATGCAGAGACAACCCGCACATAACGCTTCACAAGGACTCTATGTACGCCGACAGCGAGGCGATGCATTGTGTTCTCTTCATCGCCGAGAAACAGGGCGACGGCTTCCTTGTGGAATGCGAGGGCTACGATTACGCCCGATACTCACAGTACATTCCCCACGCGGCGGACATTGTCGCGGGACAGCAGATGCGGACATCGTCGGCTTTCAAGAATCTGAAGGACGCGATTGGTACACGACTTTCATTTCTTATTCCGGAGTCACAGGCAGAACCGAATTACAGAATACCTATAGATGCCGTATTCGGAACAGAGAGAGTACAGGAGTGTCTTATGGATATTGCACGCGAGGCAATTGATGAGCGTCCCGGATTCTCAGGTGTAACTCTGACCGAAAACGACGGGATAGTAACTATAGACAGTCCGAAATATGACTCGCTTCGTTTCATAAGTCCTCTGAGAGTGGATATTGAACCATATACGGCAGACCGGATGCTTGATCCGTTTGAAGCAGCAAAACATCTCGAAAGTATTAATTTTGCACTTGAAGATGATCGCGGTTTATCGGTACACATAGGACTTATGGAGAAATGCGATGATATAGACTTGCGTGAAAAGGTTTATGAGGCTTTTCCGAGAGCTGCGGTGATAAACGGAGAGCTTGTTGCTGTTACAGATGTAAAAATCACAACTCAACTGAACGATGAAGATATGGAAAAGCTCAAGACATTTATTGCTGAACAGTATGTTTATAATTGGGGGCAAGAGTTTTATCGAAACGGTGTTATGTCCGGAGATGAGCGAATATTTGTCGATTTCGGCAATGCGTATGACCCTCAGATCATGACCGAAGAAGAATGGGAACAGTCGCAGGGCGAGGGTCTTGCGCTGCAGCAGTAAGGAGATGACAGTATGGATAATAACAAACTTGAAAACGCCGTTGCGAACGCGCTTAACGATGTTATCGAGGAAATGAAAGGCTCGGACGACTATTGTCTTTCATACGAGCAGTTTATGTCCGATCCCGGAATTGCCGAGTGCGTCATAGACTGCGCCAAGCAGCTTACAGAGAGCCGCCCCGAGTTTGCGGGGCTGACCATAAATTCCGGCAACGGATTTGTGGCGTTCGGACAGGAGGAACTTAAAACCGTCCGCCTCATATCTCCCCTCAAGGTTTCAATAAATGAACCCGAATACGATGATCAGTATGATCTTTCGGCTCGGCAGGCCGTAGAATATGCCGATCTTATAAACGGCAGAATTGCTGCATACATTATGGACGAAGAACGGGAGCGCGGACTCATGCATTGGTATGACAAGCCTGCTTCCATAAGCAGCAAGGTCTATTCCGCTTTCCCGTCCGTTGAGGTCATAGACGGCGAACTGAAAGGCGTTACTACTCTTCGTGTTCGCGGAGAGCTTGATAACCATGAACTTCATGAACTCCGTGATTATCTGACCGGACAGTATAGTGACGGCTGGGGCGAAGGCTTTGAGCAGCAGGAAATTAAAACAGGTGACCGTGACTGCCCGGAAATATATGTCAGCTTCTGGGGTGCGGTCGATTATGAACTGACCGTGGAAGATACACCACACAACGATCAGACGCTTTCGATGTGAGGTGCTTATGACGAAGAAGAAACCAAACATCAAAGAAACGCACTTTGCTACCCGCAGCAGCAAGGACTTTGTGGATATGATCGCACCCTCGGTGATAAAGTTTTTCACCGATTATTACATCTGCGGAAACACCTTCCGCTGTGTGTGGGCGCTGCGCGAGTACCCAACATCGACCTCGGAACAGGCGATTTTGAGATACCTCGGAGAAAAAGACGGCGTGACACTTCACATCTACACCCGCCATGTGACCGCAGCCGAGGAAAAGCGTATAATCGCCAATGCAGCCAATAAGAACCGCTTGCAGAGGACATCGACAAATGACCTTCAGCAGACTGTTACCGCAGAAAACAACCTTCAGGACGTGACACAGCTTGTAGCGGATATGCACCGCAACCGTGAACCCCTGCTCCATGTCGCGGTGTACATTGAGATCATAGCCGACAGCCTTGATAATCTGCGGAATATGCAGACCGAGGTACAGACGGAGCTTGTGCGCTCAAAGCTGAATGTCGATAAGCTCATGCTCCGCCAGCAGTCGGGCTTCACCTGTGTGATGCCGTCCGGCAGGAATGTGTTCAAGGAGCAGTTCGAGCGTGTTTTACCGGCATCGTCAACAGCGAATCTCTACCCGCTGTCTTTCTCTGGCAAAACCGATGAGAATGGCTTCTACCTCGGGCGCGATAAGTTCGGCTCGAATATTATCGTAGATTTCGATAAGAGAGCCTCGGACAAGACCAACGCCAATGCCCTTATTCTCGGAAACTCCGGTCAGGGCAAATCGTACCTGTTGAAGCTGATACTCTGCAATCTCCGTGAAAGCGGAAAGAGCATCATCTGCCTTGACCCCGAGCTTGAATACAAGGAACTGACTGCTAACCTCGGCGGCTGTTTCATTGACCTTATGGACGGGCAGTACATCATCAATGTTCTGGAACCGAAGTCGTGGGACGACGGAAGCTCGGACAGCGACGAGGAAGTTCCCGAGGCGTTCAAGGCAAAGACAAAGCTGAGTCAGCATATATCGTTTCTGCGTGATTTCTTCCGTTGTTACAAAGACTTCACGGACAGAGAGATCGACACGATAGAGATCATGCTGCTAAAGCTGTATGAGAAATTCGGCATATCCGATAACAGCGATTTCTCAAAATATGCTCCGACAGACTATCCGATATTATCAGACTTGTACGCGCTCCTCGAAAGCGAGTACAAGAATTATGATGCGAAGAAGAAAAATCTGTATGACGAAAAAACCCTACAGAATATATGCCTCGGACTGCACTCGCTGTGTATGGGCGCAGAGTCGAAATTCTTCAACGGCTACACAAATATATCCGATGACAAGTTCGTGACATTCGGTGTCAAGGGACTGTTACAGGCTTCAAAAAATATTCGAAACGCTCTGCTGTTCAATGTGCTGTCATATATGTCAAATGAACTACTGACCAAAGGTAACACGGTTGCGAGCTTAGATGAGTTTTATTTATTCCTTTCAAATCTGACAGCAGTCGAATATATCCGCAATTTTATGAAGCGTGTTCGTAAGAAGGAATCCTCGGTCATACTGGCATCGCAGAACCTCGAGGACTTCTGTCAGGAACACATCAAGGAGCTGACAAAGCCGCTGTTCTCGATACCGACACATCAGTTTATCTTCTATGCCGGCGCGGTCGATGCAAAGTTCTACACAGACACATTGCAGCTCGAAAACTCGGAGTATGCGATCATACGCTACCCACAGCGCGGAGTGTGTTTGTACAAGTGCGGTAATGAGCGATACTGTCTCTGCGTGACTGCTCCGCCGCATAAAGCTGCGCTGTTCGGTTCTGCGGGCGGCAGATAACTATGGAAGGAGTTTCGACTCCTTCCTCGGGAGGTGAAATAACACGATACAGGATCAGAAGTTCGGTGTGGAGATAGAACTCACCGGACTTACAAGAGAACGGGCTGCGGAGGTGATCGCGGAATATTTTGATTCATCATATTCCCGCTTGTATGACGGCTATGACTCATACGGTGTTCGTGACAGCACCGGTCGAACATGGAAGGTAATGAAAGACGCGAGCATTGACTGTACCGACAGAAACGGAAATGAAGCCAATTCCGAATATGCTGTTGAATTTGTGACTCCGATATGTGTTTATGAGGACATTCCAACAATACAGCAATTAGTAAGGAATCTGAGGCACAACGGGGCTTTGGCTAATAATAGCTGCGGAATTCACGTTCATGTCAACGGTGCGCCGTATGACGCGAGGTCGCTACGAAATATCACGAACATAATGCGAGCGAAAGAGGATTTGATATACAAGGCTCTGAAAGTAAATCCCGACCGCGAGCATACATATTGCAAGAAGGTCGATGAATCCTTTCTCGAAGAACTGAACAGGAAGAAACCCAAAACACTCGATAAAATACAGAATATATGGTATCACGGATGTGACGGCAGTAACCAGCATTACCACAAATCGCGGTACACCTGTCTTAACCTCCACAGCCTGTTCTCGAAAGGCACGATAGAATTTCGCCTGTTCAACAGCACAACTCACGCCGGACGGATAAAGGCATACATTCAGTTCTGCCTCGCAATATCCAATCAGGCACTCTCGCAAAGCTGTGCGTCATACCGGAAGATGCAGAGTACAAACGAAAAGTACACGTTCAGAACGTGGCTGTTAAGGCTTGGAATGATCGGTGACGAGTTCAAGACCGCTCGAAAGTTCCTGCTTGAAAACCTTGACGGCTGTATAGCTTGGAAAGACCCGTCACAGGCTTTGGAACAGCGTGAGCGGCTTCGGATTGCAAAACAAAAGGCACATACCGAAGATCACTCCGAAGAAACGGAAGAACAGCAGGAATCCGAGCAGTCCGCCCCGACGGACAGCCAGCAGAACTCCGAGCAGGACGAAGAAGAAACAATGCCAATGGGATTGGCTATGTGAAAGGAAATAAAATGGCAAAAAAGACTTTATACATCGCTTACGGTAGCAATATAAACCTCAGTCAGATGGCGTACCGCTGTCCGACCGCGGAGAGAGTCTCCACCGGATTCGTTGAGAATTACGAGCTTGAGTTCCGCAGGGTCGCAACTATCGTTCCCAAGCAGGACAGCAAGGTTCCTGTGCTTGTGTGGGAGCTTAAGCCCGAGGATGAAAAGAATCTCGACCGCTACGAGGGGTTCCCGCATATGTACCGCAAGGAAACTATTCCCGTCAAGGTCGGCGACGAAGTCGTCGACGGTATGGTGTATATCATGAACGACGGTCAGGTAACACCGCCTCCCGAATCATATTATGCGGGAATAATGGAAGGGTACCTTGCAAATAACATGGATACATCATATCTCAGATCCGCAGCCGAAAGGTCGTATAGTCACTATCTCTCCGACCTTCAGAAAAGATGCGTTGATTGCTCCGAAACTGAGGACTATGACCTTGACGAAGATGAAGACGAGGACTACGATTTTGACGAAGATGAGGATGAGGACGAAGATTACGACGAAGATTACGATTATGACGAAGATGAGGACGAAAGTATAGACCCCGACATTGACGGGCAGCTCACTATCGACCACCGCAGTCTGAGGATGTAATATGGCGGCGGGTGCAATAATCGCAAAGGTCGCGGCGACCGTGCTATCCGACAAGAAAGGACGCGAGATCGTACTGATCCTTATAACAGCGATACTTATGCCGATAATACTGCTTGTCCTTATGGTAATATCGATATTTTCGGGAACCGCGAATGCCAATGTCTCTCTGGTCGATTGCTGCTTCAAAAACGCGGCGATACCGAGCAGCTACACGGACGAGCAGAAAGCGCTCATCGAGAATATGAAAATGCAGCTCGAAAGCATCGATAAAATAATTGCGGGAAAAGAGAATGCAGCCGACTACGACGCAAACATGGTCAAGGCTGTTTTTTATTGTCTGCAATTCGGTGCGGAGCCTTCCGATGATGATGAGGTGTTCGACCTGGAGCTGTTCTGTGACTGCTTCGCCGGTATCCCGTTCTCGGAGATAGACCGTGCATACGAAAATATATCGGAGAACTTCCCCGATTTGAAAGTGACCGACAATGTGAAATTCGGAGTCGAGAATATCTACAAATATCTTACGGAGGGGGTGAAGCGATGAAATACAGAGGAATGTTCGTGGAGATAACTCCCGCGACCGGCATCGAGCGTGAGGATATGGACGGCAGTATAAAGCTGTGCAGCGGCAGCCGCTACCGCATTTATTCCGATTCGGAAATGCAGGATATGACTGACGAATTCTGTGCTGCTGTGGGATTCGAGCTTCCCGATGACAGCATGGAAAACGCGGAATTGTTTGCGAGGGAGTACATCGACAGTGAACTTAAAAGAAATACTCAGGAAAATAACGAACAGGAAAACGGAGGTCTTACCCTTGATATTTGACAGAAAGGACTTCGACCCTGTCACCCAGACGGGTGTATGCGCGGAGGACTGCAAGATGATCGCGCTTGCAATTTCGCAGCACAGAACCCTTAGGATCGACAGCGAGGGTCGCATCTACGACAACACAGGACGCTACATAGCGGACGGAAAGGAGCGCGGATAATATGCCAGAAGGAATAAACGCAAAGGCACTTTACACGGTGATTGAGAACGGTACAACGACATACTTTCACTCGTATAACTCGGGTGGTTTGTCGTTCCCGTTCCACATCTATGACAAGGCTCAGAGTATAACCGAGACCATAAGGAACAGCGGTTTGCAGGATATAGTATGGGCAAAGGATGTCCTGCCGCTCATGTCCACGGACGAGAAATTCTATCCCGAAAATAAGAATGAATACCTTATGGTACCGCTGCCCACAGACCTTGCGAGAGAGCATTTTGAAAACTTCCGCAAGGGTCTTGACTTCGGATATTCAATAACTCTTGACTATGACCGTAAAACGGTCGGTATCGATATAAACCGCACATTGATTCATACAAATGTGCCGGATATACATATTTCGGTGAACGATCCGAAGGTCATAAAACTGTTAAGCATGGACTGTGCCGATGCCGCCGACCGCGAGGCAGAATTCCGAAATGCCTTTGCGGAGCCGCCCAAGCCCTCAAAGAACTACATTATGAATGTGCATCTCGAATACAACGGCAAGCACTTCATGGCGGGTCTTCCGATGGACGAGGAAGGTATCGATATGGCAAAGATAAACCTCGGCGTCAACGATCTCGATGACTGCGAGGTAAGGGTCGATGTCAACAACAGCTATCTCAACTGCGTTGCCGGAGTATCCGAGCAGAATTTCACGGAGATTAACAGCATTGCGGATTGGGCTGAGAACGCCGACGAGGACGAACTGAAGAAGTTCGCCGCCGCTGTTGAGGCTTACAGTCCCCGCACTATTTTCGGCATCAGCAATATCGTTGACAATCTGGGCGACATTGAGTTGGTAGAGGTGTACAGCGCCGAAGAATACGGACATGAGGCTCTGTACGGCTACAACAGCCGCAGTGATCTGACCGATTGTTTCTCGGAGACTATTGAGGACTACATTGATTATGACAGATACGGTCGTGATCTCATGGACGAGGATGGCGCGATAGAGACTGATTACGGCTACATCTACAGCGAGAACGGCTTCGAGCTTGATGAAACTCCAACAATGCAGATGTGACGATGAGCAGACGAAATATCGATACAGGCGGTCAGCTTTTGTTCGGGTTGGGTGATGCCGATCCGCTGATAATGTCGCTGCAGGACAGTTTTGACCGTTGGGATAGGCTGAACGAGTTCGGCGGCTCCGATCCGTTCTATGCAGACGGAGTGAACATGAATCTTGTACGAAGTCACATAATGTTTTACAAGAGCCAAATGGAAGATAAGTTCGGGTGCGGAGATTATCCCGACATCTATTATCGGGAGACTCCGCCGGAAATGCCTTCCGACTACATGGCAAACGCAGATGAAATACGAGCCGATGCCACATCAGCATTGGAGGTAATCGAAGCCGATGTCAACTTGAAATACATCCGTGAGCATATAGGTGGGCTGTCTGATAAGCAACGACAGGCTCTGTGCGTGGGTGCAGTCCTCGGTTATGTTCAGAATCTGAAAAGCTACATAGCCGAAGACGACCTTGTGTCTATGCGGAGATATATGGATCCCCGGTGGGTGCTTGATTCGTTCAAAAGCCTTGCGGATAAGCTGTCACATACCATATCGGAATGTGTTTCGGTACCAAATTCGGACTGCTGCGAGGTAGAATGTGAAGATGAAGAATGTGAAGTTCCCGCCGAGAGTGCGGAAGAACCCGAGGAATCAATGCAGCTATCATTCTTTTGATGGGAGGTGGTACAATGCCAGAAAACAAAATTAAGGTCGTTATGGTGGAACCCGGCAAGCCTGCATACACAACAGAAATAGGCTCTGACCTTGAGAGTATGCAGAAAGCCGTGGGCGGTCTGATCGAGATAATGCAGATAGACAGAAAGGTAAATATCGTTCTGAACGAGGAAGGCAAACTCATCGGACTCGAAGGAAACCGCAGGGTCGGCAATCATATTATCGTTGGAAATTTCTTTATCTGCGGCGAAAAGGGCGAAGACTTTTGTTCTCTTACCGATGAACAATGCGAGAAATACTGCGCCCAATTTGCACAGCCGCATGAGATCACACAGGACGAGATCGAGGACGACACATATGCTTTTGTGATCTCTTTTTGAAGGAGATCACTCAGTCATAGGTCATCGGTACATCATGAATATTCATGGAAGAATATTCTTTCACTATTGACTTATGTCGCTAAAGAGAGTATAATAAATGATACGGAACAGGGGTGATGAAATGTCTGACTACAGGACGAATATCATAACAGGAAAAGGACTTGCCGCCTTTTATTCCGATGCGATGAAATATGATCGGCGCGACTGCTTTCCGCAGCTCAAACAATATATCGAAGGAGAAAAGGCAGATAGAGTATGTCTCATATACGGTCTTCGCAGGACAGGCAAGACCACTATGATAAAGCAGATCATAAGCGAACTGCCCGAGCGTGAGACCGCATACATGAAATTGAGGACAAAAGATACTATGGCAGATGTCAATGCTGACTTGAAGCTGCTTCTCGAAAACGGTATCAAGTATCTCTTTGTTGATGAGGTGACGCTGGCGAAGGATTTTATAGATTCCGCCTCTCTCTTTTCCGATGTGTTCGCCGCACAGGGTATGAAGATAATTCTTTCCGGCACAGACTCCCTCGGCTTTTGGCTTGCACTTGACCAGGAGTTATACGACCGCGCAGACACCATACACACAACGTATATTCCGTTCGCAGAACACAGCCGACTGCTGAAAATAAATGACATTGATGAATATATTCGCTACGGCGGCACACTTCGCGCCGGAG
This sequence comes from Ruminiclostridium sp., assembly GCA_017550775.1. The sequence goes on from JAFZOA010000735.1 coordinate 39,138, forward strand.
AGATAAACTTCGATGATAACGAACTGAATACCGATGAAGCATCATTCCGTGATGACGAATCCACGCGCAGATATATCGACACCGCAATATGCCGGAACATACAGAACAGCCTCGTGTTTGCGGACGGCGGCGGACAGTTCCGTCACCTGCGTGAGCTGTACAATAAAGGCGAGCTGACAAGCGCGATCAACAGAATAATCGAAAACGAACACCATTATTTTCTGCGTGATGTTCTCACCGACGCGTTTATTTCTCACGATCTCGGACGTTCAGCAAAAAATCTTCGCAAAGACCGTGACCCGGAAACGAGAACGGATATTCTCGACAGAATCGATATTGAAGCGGTCACAGCACGGCTCATGGAGATACTTGATATTCGGAATCGGGAACAGCAAACGATAGGAATAACCGATGTTCATGTGTCGGAAATAAAGGAGTACCTTTACGCGCTTGATCTTATCGAGGACTTCGATGAAGAAACTACCGTGCCAAGCCCGCCTTCGGGTAAACACACGCTGTTCATTCAGCCCGGAATGCGTTATTGTATGGCACAGGCTCTCGTTCATTCTCTGATGAAGGATCCGCTGTTCTCGGGGGCGAGTGAAGCCGAAAAGAAAAATGTGACCGAACGCATACTACAGGAGGTCAAGGGCAGAATGACTGAAGAGATCGTTCAGCTTGAGACATTGAGAAATGCTTCGGCAAACGAAAAAGTATTCAAGCTTAAATTCGCAAACGCCGAATTCGATATGGTGATCTACGATTCAGACGAAAACACCTGTCGGATATTTGAGATTAAACACAGCGATAAGGTTGTTCCCGAACAGGCTCGGCATCTGCTTGATGAACAGAAATGTGAGCTTACCCGCCGCCGTTTCGGTGAAATAACCGAACGCGTTGTACTGTATAGGGGCAGCGACTTAACGGACGAGAGCGGCGTTGAATATCGGAATGTAGAAGAATATCTCCGCCAGCTTCACTACCCTGCTATGGCTGAAGATCAGCAGCTTTCGGACGGCAGCTCGTGGGATATTAAGCTCGGATAAATGACATATAACGGTGTGACTTACGTCATGCCGTTTTTGTTTTGGAAAGGAATTGATATGAAGAAAAACATCACGATCACAATAGATAACGAGAAACTCTCGGCTCTTAAAATGTATACGGAGCAGAAAGGCACTACCGTTGAGGAAGAACTGAGCAAGTATGCCGAACAGCTGTACGCCAAGAATGTGCCTCAGAATGTCCGCGATTATATTGACATGATGAGTAAGATACAGCCCGCGGTGAAGCCGAGAAAAGCTACGACTTCCGGAAGAAATGAGAATTGATTTATATAGCAAAATGCCTTTGGGGATAACTCCCCGAGGGCATTTTTGTTTGCAGAAAGGAGGTTGACAGACATGATATTTCAGGCAACAATACAATCCAAAGACGGCTCCGTTGTACTCGACCTGCCTCAGATGCCGAGCGATATTATCGACAGCCTTGAGCGGATCGGCGTTAAATTATTGCCGACCGAGATCCGTCCTCACGACAGCAGAATAAAGGTCTCGCTCTCGTCCGACAGCGATTTCGGAAAACATTTGATACCGCTTTTCTCCTGCGATGAGAGCCTCGCGGACATCAATGCTGCGGCATCGCAGATAGAGAAAGCAGGAGAATATGTACTGGCGGATATCGAGAACAATGTTTTGTACGATCAGTACGACAATATCCGTACTCTGCTCTACGATCTGGAAACAGATTACGAGCCGTGCATGGGTATGTGAACAGATATGCCGCCAATTACCGCCCTGTTTCGCCCTGTGCGCGATTTTACAGCGCAGGTCGGGTGTGAATACCACCGAGAGGTTTGGACGCAAATTTGAGCCGTTTCCGGCAGCGTTTCGGAAAGGCAGATGACAGGGTCGGTTTTCGGATGGTTTCGACCGTCTCGGGAGCAGCCGTGAGGGGTGGTTTGGGGGCTATGATTTTTATGCAGGAAAAAGGGCGGGCGTCTTTTCGCCGCCTCGCCCGTCAACAACGTCGGGCAAAGCCCGCCGTTAAGGGATAAAGCAAGTTGTGAAAAAGGGGTCAAAATATGAGCAGCAGCAAAAATCGGGGGTCAAATCCCGTAAAAACGGCAGAAAACGCCGATGTTAAGGCATCCGAGCTGGGGTCAAAAAAGATAAAGTACGCTTTTCACATCTCACCGGAGTGTATGAAAGCAATAAATGAGGTGTACAAGAAGGACGGAAGCGCCACACGCAATGAGTTCATAGAAAACGCCGTGAACTTCTACATTGACTATCTGAAAGGCGGTACTATGACGAATTACCTTGCGCCAATCATAAAGCGAATGGTAGAGGCGACAGTTGAAGTATCGGAGCAGCGTATCAGCCGCAACCTTTTCAAGATCGCTGTTGAGTTGGGAAAGATATCCCACATGATCGCCGCGACCAATGACATAGACGACGAGACTGTCGATAGTCTTCATCGTATGTGTGTGGACGAGGTGCGCCGCATAAACGGTATCATAAACTACGAGAGCGCGGTTCGCTTTCAGAAAGATGACTGATGCCGAGGATAATTGTATCGAGCCGCTATCTCAAACCCGGAACGACCGAAAAGCGCGGCGGTCTTGTCAAATATATTGCTACGAGAGAATCCGTGGAGATGTATTCCCCGCAGAGCAGCGGCATACCTGTTACAAAAAATCAGACGGAGCTTGTCGCAAAGCTGCTTGAAATGTTTCCGAGCGAACGCTCCTCACATGAGTACGCTGACTACAAGACGAGTCCTACAAAGGAGAACGCCTCGGAACTGATAACCGAGATACTCGAACGCAATGCTGACAGGCTCACCGACCGTGAGATGCTCGTCAAATATATTTCCGAGCGCCCCGGCGTTGAGAAAATCGGTAAGCATGGATTGTTTTCCGCCGACAAGGGTGAGGTCGATCTGAACGAGGCGAAAGCTATCGTTGCAAACCATGACGGGAATGTGTGGACGAATGTCGTGTCACTCAGGCGCGAGGACGCGGAGCGACTCGGGTACACTACCCCGCAGGCATGGCAGAACCTTGTGCTTAAAAATCTTGATAAGATCGCACAGGCTCATAAGATAAAGCTCGTTCATCTTCGGTGGTACGCCGCGTTTCACAATACTGCTCACCACCCGCACATTCATCTGCTGGTGTACTCGACAGACCCGACCGAAGGTTACATGACCGAACACGGTATCGAAATGCTGAAAAGTTCGTTTGCAAATATGATCTTCCATGATGAACTGAATGAGGTATATCAGAAACAGACACAGGTGCGCGATGATCTCCGTGCCGAGGCGAAGCGTAAGATGCGGGAACTGTTCTCGGAGATACAGAGCCACATCATCAATCCGCAGCTCGAAGCATTGATACAGAAACTCTCCCAGCAGCTACAGACAGCGAAAGGCAAAAAGGTGTATGGGTACTTGCAGCCGCAGGTCAAAAAGACTGTCGATGATATTGTCGTTATGCTCTCCGCAGACCCTACGATCAAAAAGATGTATGATGAGTGGTGTCGGCTCGAGCAGGAGAAGTACAATACATACACCAATGCTGTCAAGCAATTCCCTCCGCTTCACGAAAACAAAGTTTTCAAGCCTGTCAAGAATAGCGTGATAAATGCGGTGCTTGAAATGTCGCATACGCTTGAATCTGCCGAGTGCGATATCAAGGAAGATGATGCTCTGCCGGAACCGGAGATGAGCGTAGAACCGTACGGTGTCGAAATACCGGACGGGGATTTTATTCCTCAAGCGGATGAGTTGCCGAGAGGTCGGCAGAACTACTACGCAAGGTGGTCTGATGGATACAGAGAGGCTCGTGTTTTGATATGGTCGGAGGATTCCGATTACTCTAAAGCATACGAGTTGCTAAAGCCCGAAGCAAATGACGGCAATGTGCTTGCGATATATGAGCTTGCAAAGATGTACGCCCGCGGCTTTCTCGGTGATGAAAACAAGAAAGTCGCCGAGCAATATTACAAGACTGCGCTCGCGGGTTTCATTGAGGTTGAGAAATCGGCAGATAAGATGAAACCGTTCTTCCAGTACCGCATAGGTGCGATGTACAATTACGGTCAGGGTACGAAGCAGGACTACACAGAGGCGTTCAAATGGTTTTGCAGCTCTGCCGCTGCCGGAAATCAGTATGCGATGTTCGCGCTCGGCAATCTCTACTATTACGGCAAGGGCGTGGAAAAAGATGTCGCAAAGGCATTCCATTGGTATCGTGAGTCTGCGGAGAAGAACAATGCTTACGCGGCGTATATGACAGCACGAATGCTGCAGAACGGCACAGGCACTGAAAAGAACACCGAGCAAGCCGAGAAATACTACAAGACAGCATACGAGGGCTTCCGCTCTATGGAAGTAAACACGAAGGACGGCGACCTGTTGTATAAGCTGGGTGTTATGACCATGAACGGTATAGGGTGCGATGCTGATAAAAACGCAGGTGCCGAGTACCTTCGCAGGGGTGCGGAGCTAAAGAACGCGCACGTGATGTGTGAGTACGGAAAGCTGCTTGTTGAAGGAAAGGCAATCCCGAAAGACACCGACCGTGGCGTAACAATGCTCGACGAGGCGGCGGTAACGAATGAGAACGCTCGATATTATCTCGGCAAGCTGTTCCTCAAGGGCGAGTATGTATATCCGAATTTTGATCTGGCGATTGCGTTGTTCCATACCTGCGGCGATAACCCATACGCTAAATATGCGCTCGGAAAGATATACCTTGACGGACGGTACGCGGCTAAAGACATTGTGCTTGCCGAGCAATACTTACTGCAAGCCGCGGAGCATGAACTTGACTTTGCGGAATACGCTCTCGGAAAGCTGTATCTCGATGAATCCGTCAGGCGGTTCGATCTTGCGGAAGAATACTTGAACAGAGCAGCGAGACACGGCAACGAGTTCGCTATGTACCGTCTTGCAAAGCTGTATCTGAGCGGCGATATACCGCTGAACACCGAGAAGGCTGTGGAGTGGTTGCAGAAAGCCGCCGACAAGCTGAGTACAGCGGCTTATGCTCTCGGTAAGCTGTATATGTTTGGTAAAGAAGTTCCGCAGGACAGAGAGCTTGCTGTGTATTGGCTGACGCGGGCATCGGATATGGGAAACGAGCTTGCACAACACTTGCTTGAACACATAGACAGTTTCGAGCATTCCCGCGTTCAGAATGCATACATGAATATGCTGCTGGCATTCGCTCGTCTCATAAGAGAGAATTATGATCGGACGGATCGTAACTTGCGTATGCAAACGGACAAGAAGCTCCGAGTGGCTATACGCAGGAAGAAACAGGCTCTCGGTATCAAGGAAGATCATACTATTCAACCGAAACAGTAGGAAGGTGATTTATGCGCTGACAAGAAAAGATATTTATTTCTGTGACTTACAGCACAGAGCGGTTGCGGTGTATTTGTATCTCTGTGACCGAGCCGATAAGGACGGTAAATGCTTTCCGTCCGTGTCAACGATAGCGGCGGACTTGAAGTTTTCCAAGAGTACGGTCAAACGCGCTCTTGCCGACCTTGAGTCTGCCGATTTTATTCGGCACGAACGACGATACAGAGTGCGGGGTGGAAACTCCTCAAATATGTATTATATTGCACGACCGCCTTAAAAAAGCAGAATCCACTCCGTGGGATAACTATGTCTCGCAGGTGGACTATGGGTAGGTTCATCATGAACCGAGAAAGCTAAGAAACCAAGATAACAATCTAATCAACACGAAAAGAAAGAGTGATTTATATGGCAGAGTTTATTCCATTCACGGACGATGATAAGCTGAGAGCATCCTCTGTCGATCTTGTATCATTTTTGCAGAGCCGAGGTGAACAACTCAAACGCTTGGGGCATGACTACAAGCTGATCTATACGGACGGCGGCGGTGTTCACGACAGCATCATGATACGCGGAAACCATTGGTACGATCACAAGAATCAGGTCGGAGGTGGCCCGATAAAGTTCATGCGTGAGTATTATGGAATGACATATCAGGACGCAATGCTCTCTCTGCTCGGTGGGTACAACAACAGAGCTTCTCCCGATAAAGCACCGATAAAACTTTCATCGAAGATAGAATATGAGCGCAAACCGTTCAAGCTTCCCGAGCCAAACGACAATATGCGACGGGCGTTTGCGTATCTTACAAAACAGCGTTTTATTGCGCCGGATGTCATTTCATTCTTCGCTCATAAGGGTACGATCTACGAGGACAAGACTCACCACAATGTCGTGTTCGTGGGCATGGACGAGGACGGTGTACCGAAGCAGGCTCACGCCCGGTCAACGCTGTCCTTCGGCAGTACATTCCGAATCACGGTCGAGGGCTCGGACACAAAGTACAGCTTCGCGCACTTCGGCTGGAACGATACCCTGTATGTGTTTGAGGCTCCGATAGATCTGCTGTCGTACATCACGCTGCACCCGCAGAACTGGCAGGACAGCAGCTACATAGCGATGAACGGTGTGTATGAGAGCGCGGTGCTGAACGCTCTGGAAACACGCCCGCAACTCGACAACATCGTACTGTGTACAGACAACGACGAAGGCGGCATCGAAGCTGTGGAACGCATTTCGGATATCCTCGCGGAGAACGGATTCACAAGCATATACCGCGATTGTCCGCAGTATAAAGACTGGAACGAGGACTTGAAAGCCATGAACGGGATAGAGCCGCTCCCCGCTGTTCCTCACAAGAGGATAGAACTGTACGGTATGACCGTCGGCGAGGCTCGGTTCCGTCCGCATGATATGTACAAGACTGCCGATATCTTACAGACCGCCATACACAGCGGAGATTACCGTTACGCTGCCGAGATCGCACTGTCGGCATCAGCACTGCTGTCTAAGGTATTCGCTGAACCGCATGACGCGGAAAAGTTGTTTGTACTCCTGCAAAGAAAGGCGGTCAACGGTTACAAGGCATACACCGATAAGGGCAGGATGAATTCAAAACTTGATGATCTGCGGAACGCTATCCGTGAAGTTTCTGCGGAGCTTCGCAGAAACTCGGCTTGTACTATCGACGAAATGCGGGAGCTTGCCAAAAAGCTGTACAATGCCGCTGATCTTGCGTTTAGATGCAGAACGGAACAGCTTGTACAGGAAACGCAGAATAACAATCTTACAGAAACGGAGGAAGAACAACCGTGGATGGAAATATCTATGTAGAGATCGAAGTCCCGCCGCAGTACGCCGAACTGCTTGAACAGCAGGCTGCGGAACGCGGAGTCTCGGCAGAGGAAATAGTCACACAGGCTATTCGTAACATGATCGAAAGGAGTATCGCAAATGCCGGAAAATGAGAAGAAAGGCATAACTGTTAAGATCGACGCACAGCTTCATGCGCAGGTCAAGGAATTCGTTGAAGCAAACGGTTTAACAATGGCTGAGTTCGTCTCCAAAGCACTGGACGATGAGCTTCACCCGAAGATGACACAGGAGGTAAACAGCATGGAAACAAAAACATTAGCATTTCAGGTGCCGGTACAGCTTTTTAATCAGATCAAGGAGTATCTGAACCGCCACAACATGACGCAGAAGGAGTTCGTTATCGGGCTGATAACCACAGAGCTTGAGCGTGATATGGCGCTCCGCAACGGCGAGACCGAGGAACAGGGTTCTTCCGACGAGCAGGAAGAAGAAACAGAGGACGATGACATCGATGAAGATGAGGAAGAAGAACTCGACGACGAGGAATACGAAGATGAGGATATAGACGAGAGCGAAGATCAGTCTCTCGGAATGTGAGTGACTGGGTTTGTCACCGATAGTTATTCTTGTTATTGTCGGAGGCGCAATGCTGCTCGTTATGGGCGGCATTGCCGTTCTCGGTGATATGGGCTCAATGAAGTCCTTCAAGCTGAAACAGGTCGGCAACGGTCAGCACGGCACGGCTCGCTTCGCAACCAAAGGCGAAGTCGATAAGACTTACAAGCATATACGCTATACACCGGAGCTGTGGCGAAATGGTGATGACCTCCCGAATGCGGACGGTCTGATCGTAGGCTGTAATGAAGTCGCCGGACAGATGACTGCGCTGGTCGATGACGCGGATATTCATACGCTCATGATCGGTGCGTCCGGTGTCGGCAAGACCGCAAACTTCCTCTACCCGAACATCGAATACTGCTGCGCGGCGGGAATGTCGTTCGTCACCTCGGACAGCAAGGGCGACCTCTATCGTAACACAGCGACCATTGCCGAGAAATACTACGGCTACAATATTTCCGTGATCGACCTGCGTAATCCTACCCGCAGCAGCGGATACAATATGCTTTACCTCGTCAACAAGTACATGGATATGTACAAGGAACACGGAAAACTTGAATACAAGGCAAAGGCCGAGAAGTATGCCAAGATCACCGCCAAGACGATCATCAGTGCGGGCGGCGACACTTCAAGCATGGGTCAGAACGCATACTTCTATGAAGCCGCCGAGGGCCTGATAACCGCCGTGATACTTATCATCGCGGAGTTCTGCGAACCGGAAAAGCGGCATATCATCAGCGTGTTCAAGCTGATTCAAGACCTTCTCGCACCGTCTAACATTAAGGGAAAGACCAAGTTCAAGCTGCTCATGGATAAGCTCCCGAGTGAGCATAAGGCTCGGTGGTATGCGGGTGCGGCTCTCAACTCATCGGATCAGGCAATGAACAGCGTTATGTCAACGGCAATGTCCCGCCTGAACGCATTTCTCGATTCCGAGCTTGAACAGCTTCTCTGCTTTGATTCCTCGATAGATGTCGAGAAGTTCTGCAAGGAGAAATCTGCGATATACATGGTCTTGCCGGAGGAAGATCCAACGAAATATTTCCTCATATCGCTGATATTTCAGCAGCTATACCGCGAAATGCTCACGATAGCGGACGAGAAAGGCGGTCAGCTCGACAAGCGCGTGATGTTCTTCATGGATGAGATCGGAACGCTTCCGAAGATAGAAGGTCTGGAAATGGTGTTCTCTGCTGCGCGCTCCCGAAAGATATCCATTGTGGCGATAATCCAGTCGCTCGCGCAGTTTGAAAAGACATACGGCAAAGAGGGTGCGGAGATCATCGTGGACAACTGCCAATGTACGCTGTTCGGCTCATTCGCTCCCAACAGCAAGACCGCAGAAGCTATGTCTGCGAATCTCGGCAAGCAGACTGTTCTCTCAGGAACGCTAACCCGAACTGCCGGACGCGACGGGAACAACCGACAGCTACAAATGATCGAGCGTCCGCTCATGACAGTGGACGAGCTCAAATCTATGCCGAAAGGTCACTTCGTTGTTATGAAAACAGGTTGTCACCCGATGAAAACTATTCTCAAGCTGTTCTTCAAGTGGGGTATAAAGTTCGAGAACAAGTACTCCATTCCCGAGAAAGCCGAGCGAAAGGTTTATTACTGCGATGCCGCGGAGGTCGAGAGGGCTATCATCGTGAAGTTCGGGATAATTGATCCCAATCCGATGCCTGACGCTATGTCGCAGAAGCGTATGCCGTTGCAAAACAAGGTCAAGACACAGAAACAAAAGCAGACTTTTATTGTCGATGATGAAGAATGAGAAACTCCCGGACTGTACGGATATGTGCGGTTCGGGAGATTTTAGTTATTGTCTGAAACTGTCAGTAATTAAGGCTGAGCGGCTCGCCGTCGGAGCTGTAAATAGTATCTCCGAGTGTGAAGAAGTACTTCTGAGCGGCGCGGCAGAAAAACATAGATTTGTCGCCGAGACTTGTGCTCATTACATACTTTGTCTGTATCAATTCATGGTCGCAGTAGCAGTACGGGCAATATCCGTGAAAATATCTTTCGATCTTGAACAGATCGGATACATCGTCCCAATCATCGGGAACAAACTGTATCTCTCCGCCCGACACGCTTTCAAGCTGTTCGGGATCCAACTCGGCATCACCTTCCGTGGGCTCTTTTCCGAGCTTGGTAAGGGCAGCAAGTTTTTCTTTTGATAATGCCATAATCTGTTCTCCTGTATTATTTACGTTTTTTGAAAATAATGACTGTTGCGCAGGCGATGACCGCAAGCGTGCCTACTTCGAAAAGATCGTTTACGCCGGTAGCCGGGTTTTGATCATCTTTGGCAGAATCAACGGAGCTGCTTGTGATATTGACCTTTACCGCATTGCTGAACTCTCCGACAAAACCCGCTGTTACTATCGCGCGGTCATTTTTATCTGTTAAAGCAAAGAATGCAATATTTTCACCGTTGACCCCGGCAGCGGCAAGAAGGTCTTTTACCGAGAACATTATGGTGTCGTTATTGATCTCGCCGTTGTAGGATACATCATAGGTCTTGAACTGCTTATCTGAAGTCGTAAACGAGAACTCAAGGTCAAATCCTTCAAGAAGCGGCATTGCATAGTTGACCACGAGAACGGTATCACGATAATCCGCGGGAACGGAATCTATGCGGTTGAATACATAGTTCGCGTCATAAAGCTGAAGACCGCCGTCAACGGCTTCAAAGTCACCGTAGAAAGCCGACTCGCCGGAGAAGGTGTCGGGATCTTCCGCTTCGAGCTTTATAAAGCGTGAAGTTACTGTATCGCCGCTGTTATAAGTGAAGGTCACAAGAAAATCGGAATCGCCGAGTACATTTATCTCGGCAGGGGTATTATCGTCAGCCGACGCAAAATGGAATACAGCCTCCGTGCCGTTCTGCTCAACTCCGAAGGGTACTCCCATTCCCATTATGGGTCCGCTTGTGTGTCCTTCCGTCTCGCCGGTGAAAACATAGTAATCATCAAGCCTGTCGTATTCACCGCTGTCTTCGTTAAAGGCGTATGACGCATAAACACCCTTGGTGATGAAAGCTGCGCCTTCTTCGGCAGCGTCAAAAGTATCGGGGTCTTCATCGGGCAGGAGCACAAGTCTGAATGTTGCCGATACTCCGTTATCGCCTGTGAGTGTTACATCATAAACGCCTTTTTTGACCGCTGTTATTTCTGCGGGAGTGTTGTTATCTGCGCTTGCAAAATGGATCACCGCTTTCCCGTCGCCTGTCTGTTCGATTGCAAAAGGAAGACCGAGACCATTTGCGGGCTTTGCGGTGTGACCCGATGTTTCGTCCTCGAAGATGTAATAGTCAACTATCGCGTTATCTTCGCCGTATGCGGCATATACACCTCTTTTGAGTATCGGCCGCCCGCTATCAACATATACATCATTTTCGCCGGAGAACGTGTCCGGATCCGCGCCCACAAGGAATACAAACTTATATGTCTTCTTGTCACCGCTCTCATAGGTGAATGTGACCATAAAATCGTTACCGTCAAGCGCCTTTATCTTGGCGTTTGTATTGTCATCGGCGCTTGCAAAATGGAACAGCGCGGTTTTTCCTTTCTGTTCAACGGAGAACGGCAGGCCTGTACCGTGATCCGGCGAGGAGGTGTGACCCGTTTTTTCGTCCTCGAATATGTAGTATGTGTTCAGGTCGTCGTATTTGTCGTCACCGTCATCGTCTGCATACGCAGCCCACACACCTTTTGTGAACACAGCCGTGCTTTCGCTTACCGCAGCTGTTGTATCATCTGCATAAGCGAGCGTTGTCATTGCCGTTGCCGCTATCATCGCCGAAGCGATGACTGCGAAAATAATTCTTTTTTTCATTGTTGATTTCCTTCCTTTCATACTGTGTCGGGAGCTTATCCGCCCGACGGTCTGTTTATAAACCGGCATAAGATAGCGTTCTTATGTCTCTGAAACACATTATATCACATCATTTCGGAAATGTATATTACCGCAACGGTAATATTTCCGGGAAATAAATTTTTCTGTACTATTACATATTATATCACTTTTTTCGGAAATGTATATTACCGCTGCGGTAATAGATTTTTTAAAAATATCGTGTTATAATACCATTAATAAAGCTGTCGGTCATTGTCTTCCCGACATAATATTCCGGCACATACGGAAAATCGGTCTGTATGCTTCACAACCACTATCTGCAACTTAAGAAAATTGTTCTTTATGTCTCCCCCGCCGGAGGCGGGGGAGACATAAATATTGAATTTGATTTTTCGCTTAATTTATAAACAGTGGTTTCACAATGGACATAGGTGGAAATGTTTTATGAAAAGAATACTTAACACATACATAAACGAGCAGATGATAAGACTTAAAGGCTGTAACGGTGAAGAATTGCTTTCTGCACGGGCGCGTTCGGTTTTGGAAAAGCGACTGACCGAGCTCGCGGAATACATTTCGGAAAGCACGCTGAACGGACTTATAACAGACGAAGTGCTGCCGGAAAATCCTCTGGCAAAGTATTCTCCCGATCTGATACCGAACGAACAGCGGGAGAAAGCTGTAGAAAGAATTGCGGACAAGCTGAAAACAGGCAGTCTTCATCTTCCGGAGCCGCTTACCGATATACTGGAGCTTCGGCTGAAAAATGTGACAGACGGCTTTATCGAAATGCTCGACCGTTTGATGACACATCGAGATGATATATGCGAAGCTCTTACCGGCGGTAAGCATTTTACCCGTATTGATAACATAGAGCTGTCGGCGGGAGATACCCATAACTGCGGACGAAGCGTGACGATACTCGACACCGATGTCGGAAAGCTGGTCTATAAGCCCCGTGATATGCGTCTCGAAGCATACATATATAGCCTTGTGGAACGATACTTTTCCGATGTTGTGGGAATACCACAGTGTTTTGCGTTTGAGGATAAATTCGGAGTAAGCGGATTTGTCATGAAGCAGCGCTCGGAGGGAACGGAAAACGCGAAACTGTTCTGGCACAATATGGGCGGAGCCGCCGCAGTGATGAAGCTGCTGGGGAGCACCGATATGCACTGGGAAAACATTACCTGCAAGGAGAATAAGCCGTACATACTCGATCTTGAAACGATCATCTCGCCTGTTATGACAAATGAAGACTATAAGAGACTTCACCCCGTGCTGAGCGTTCTGAAATCCACCTCGCTCTATCTGTCGGCACTGCTGCCGAGCGAACAAAACGGCAGACAGTTAAGCGTTCTTATGAATACCGACAATGACGGCTGCGCGCCCGCCGTGAACGGAACGAATGTCAGTGTGACCGGGTATATGCGCGAATTCATCGGCGGATATGATGCGATCTACCGCCGCATTACGGATAACAAGGAAGATATGGAGCGGCAGATAAAGGCTTTCCCGCCCGATCTTCCGGTACGTCTGCTGATACGAAACACACAGGCTTACTACGATACGCGGAAAAAGCTCTATCACAGAAACGCCCTGTCAAGCGAGGAAAGCCGCGAAAAATCGAGCAAGCTTCTGTCGGAGATAATGCACCGCAATATCCGCGGCGATTTTGCGGGAGTTGTGGACAGCGAGATACGTCAGCTCGAACGCGGCGACATACCGTATGTATATACCCTCGCGGACAGCAGAGACCTGTATTCTGACGGCGAAAAAGCCGCGGAGAGTGTATTTGAATGCTCTGCCGTCGGACATATCCTTGATACGCTTTCGATAATGTCGGACAAGGACGAAAAATTTGATACAGAGCTTCTGGAACGGGCTGTTGCTCAGTTCCCGGGAAAGTCCGGCAAAGACGCTTCGGAAAAGCCGCCGGCTCCCGTGAGGACGTTCGGTATGCTGCCTCAGGAGCAGGCTCTGCACGAAGTCGGAAAGCTTTTTGAAACACTTTTTGACATCTGTGTTCATTCTCCCGAAGGAAAGCCGTTCTGGGGATATGTGTCGGAGCAGGATTATTCGTTCAGGTTCTGCGAGTCGGGACTTGCGACCGGACTTCCCGGAATAGCGGTATTTGCGTCGGCATACGCTTTTGTGACCGAAGACGAACGCATTTGTGCGCTTGCCGATAAAGCCGTGACCGAAGCTGTGACCGAGCTGGACAGAATGTATGACTACCTTGCTTACAAGGAGTTTTCCCGGGATTTCGCTCCGCAGCTCGGTGAAGCTGACGGGCTTGGGGGTATTCTGACAGGACTGGCGCTTCTGCGGCATTATACGGGAAGAAACGATATTGCAAAATTGCAGGAAAAAGCGCTTTTTACGCTTGAGCAGCTTCACTTGTCAACATATGGCGCCCCCGACCGTATTATCGGAATGGCGGGTCTGCTGTCCGCTCTTTGCAGAAACTTCGATTACAAGAACCGCACCGACCTTATAAGTAACGCTGCGGACAGTCTGCTTGCGATGAAAACACTCGATCACAAGGGCGAAAAGCTCTGGAAGCCGTTTCAGGACAAGGCTCGTCCCATAAGCGGTGCGGGACACGGGCTCGCGGGCATAGCGGAGGCTCTTTATTCCGCGTCCTACGTTCTCGGAGATACAAAATACGCGGATGCCGCAGACGACGCGATAAGCTTCGAGCTTTCGGCGTACAATGAGAAATTCGGTACATGGAGCGACCTGCGTACATATCCGCCCGTGGGATATATGCACGGCTATTGCTCGGGAGCACCCGGGATAGGGATAATGCTCGCCCGCATACGCGGCATGGAAAACGATAATCCGGAGACAATCCGATGTGAGGAGCTTGCAGGGATCGTGACCGACCGTATGCCGCTTAACGAGCGGGATCATCTGTGCTGCGGGAACTCCGCGGTCGCTGAGTATTATATGACCGTCGGAAGGTATGATGAGGCGGGGCGGGTTCTGAACGCGATGTACGAGCGAAAGAATAATGCCGGCACTTATCGCTATATGAGCGGTCAGTTCAATAACAGTGTCACGGGTTCATTGTTCTACGGTGTTAGCGGTATCGGCTATGAGATGCTGCGTTACGCTTTCCCGCAAAAAATAATTTCTGTGTTATGAGGTGTATGAATGTACTATAAACTTCCCGAATATATCGCGCTCCGAAGCTGGCAGCTCGTGCCGTGTGCGTATCTTGTGAGATATTCGCCCTATGCGCAGCCGCTCACAAAGCGCGAATTTGAAACAATGCTGCTCTGTGACGGAGAGCACGATATCGA
>JAFZOA010000007.1 GCA_017550775.1 Ruminiclostridium sp.
CTATGTCCGCCTGAGACGGGGACACGGTGCTTCCCTTCATGCCCGCGAAAACGTGAGCGTCAAGATACTGCGAAAGCGTCTCGCTCCTGTTCTCACGCGCCATGAACGCCGCAAGAAGCGCGATGCCCCATGCGCCGCCCTCACCCGCCGAGCTCATGAGCGTTATGTCCGCGCCGAGCGCAGCAGCAAGTATGCTCTGGCTTGGAACGGGGGTCTTGAACAGACCGCCGTGGGCGTAGATACGGTCAAGAGCAATATGCTCCTCGTCGGTCAGGATATCCATTCCGATCTTTAAGGTCGCAACGCAGGAATAAACGAGGCTCCTCATAAGGTTCTCGATCGTGAACGAACTGTCGGGGCTTCGGAACATAAGCGGACTTCCGCTCTGCGTACCGGTCACCGGCTCGCCCGCGTAGTAGTTGTAGGAAATGACACCGCCGCAGTCCGGCTGACCCTTTGCGGCAATCCCGTAAAGCGTGTCGTAAAGCTTTCCCTTCGGCATATCGCAGCCGGCTTCCTTTAACAGCCCGCCAAACATCGACACCCACGCGTCAAGGTCGGTGGTACAGCTGTTGCAGTGCACCATAGCTACCGGAGCGCCGTCCGGGGTCGTTACCACGTCTATCTCGCGGTGGACTGCGGA
This sequence comes from Ruminiclostridium sp., assembly GCA_017550775.1. Next base: position 644 of record JAFZOA010000007.1, read on the forward strand.
AAGGTTCTTTTCGAGCACTATCATCGAGAAGATAGAAGTGCCTGCGGAGACGTTTCCCGTCCTCGGAGTGATACTGTTCGTAGCCGCCATTCCCGTCTGCGCGTCGCCCTCCGGCGGACAGAAGGGAACTCCCGCGCCGAAGGTCCCTGTCGGGTCGAGAAGCTTTGCGCCCTCATCCGTCAGTACGCCGGCGCACTCGCCTACCGCTGCCGTCTCCGGGAGCACGTCGAGGAGCTTCTTTCCGAAGGCGGTACCTGCCGTAAGCTCGTCAAAGCGCTTCACCATAGCCGCGTCGTAGGTGCGGGTGTCGGGGTCTATCGGGAATATACCGGACGCATCACCCACACCGATGACCTTCTTTCCGGTGAGCAGGTAATGCACATAACCGGCGAGAGTGGTGACAAAGCTTATCCTGCCGATGTGCGGTTCGTTGTTCAATATCGCCTGATACAGGTGAGCTATGCTCCAGCGCTGGGGGATATTGAAGCCGAGCTCTGCCGTGAGCTTATCGGCGGCTTCCTCCGTAATGGTATTTCTCCATGTGCGGAACGGTACCAGCAGCTCGCCGTTCTCGTCGAAAGCGAGATAGCCGTGCATCATAGCGGAGATACCGAAGCCCGCCGCGCCGGTGAGCTTCACGCCGCAGTCCTTCTCAACATTTCGCATGAGGTCGGCGAAGCAGTCCTGAAGCCCCGCCTTTACTGCGCTGAGCGGATACGTCCAGATACAGTTGTCAAGCTCGTTCTGCCAGTCGTGAATGCCGGACGCGAGAGGTGTATTGTCGCTTCCGATAAGCACCGCCTTTATTCTGGTGGAGCCGAACTCTATGCCTATAATTGCTTTTCCGTTCTGAATATCGTTAGTATTACTCATTTTATGCACCCTTCTTATCCTTTTTGCCGGAGTCCCCATTTTCCTCGCCGGAAGTGTTCTTCTTCTTGCGGCGTGAGATTATCACGCTCTGTACAACAAGGAATATGCAGAGCATCGCGGCTATGGTTATACCCGTCCACCATGCCTGATCCAGTCCGACCGAGGAAACGATGTTCTGTATCAGCGCGAGGGACATTGCTCCGAACAGTGTTCCGATGATGTTGCCGACACCGCCGGTAAGCATCGTGCCGCCGATGATAGAGGACGCGATCGCGTTCATTTCAGCGCCGGTAGCGTGTGACGGAGCACCTGAGCCGACGTGCAGGAAGTAAACGAATCCGCCTACACCCGCGAGAAGTCCGCAGATAACGTATGAGAGGAAGGTGGTGCGCTTTACGTTGATACCGAGCATGAGCGCGCTCTGACGGTTGCCGCCCACAGCGTAGAAATGACGGCCGGTCTGTGTCCATTTGAGTATCACGAACAGTGCCGCGACTACAAGCAGGGCTACCACAACTCCTATCTCGACATACGCGTCAACATAATCGCCGTTCTTGTTTACCGAGCCCAGCAGCGGTATGATAAGTCTTGTTTCCTTGAGACCAACGAAGCTCTGGTTCTCAACGTTGAACGGGTTGGTATGTACGATAGTTGTCATGCCGCGCGCAAAGAACATTCCGGCGAGGGTGACAATGAACGGCTGGATGTCGAGGTACGCGATAAGAAAGCCCTGTACGATGCCGAACGCAAGCCCTATGCCGAGTGCAAGCAGCACCGCTACAAATACGTTTCCGCCGCCTTCGTCAAGATATACGGCACAGCTCATGCATACGAGAGCCGTGACACCGCCGACGGAAATATCAATTCCTCCGGTTATCATAACGAGCGTCATGCCGCAGGATAGAACTATGAGCGCGGCGTTGGCGTTCATGAGGTTGAACAGGGTCTGGGGCTTTAAGAAGCCCTTCTGGAGAAATACGACGGCGCAGACATACATTACGAGGAATACCGCGACTGTTATGGTGGTAAGGAGGTTCGTATCGGTCATATTCCCGAGCAGACCCTTACGCCTGCCCGCGGTTTTAAGCTGTGACATTTTCCATACCTCCCTTAAGCATTCGCGTCTGCGGTCCTCTTCGGCGAACGAAGCTTCTTGAAGAACCGCGAGAACTTTTCTCTTACTACCGGCGCACTCATAACTACGAGGATAATAACGACAACAGCCTTGTATGCGGGAAGCGCGGTAGCCTGAACATCGAACTTGTAGAGCGTTGTCGTGAGGAACTGGATAACGTAAGCGCCGAGAATAGATGCTGCCATGTTGAACTTACCGCCGCTGAGCGAGTTGCCGCCGAGCGCCACGGCAAGGATAGCGTCCATTTCGATATCCTTCGCTATAACGGAGTAGTTGATCGTCGAAAGACGGCTTACCTTTATGAGACCCGTTACCGCCACGCATAAGCCGAGTATCACATATGTAGTGAGCTTTATGAGCTCGGGGTTGAGACCGTTAAGGCGAGAGGTCTTTTCGTTGATGCCGACCGACTGAGAGTAAAGACCGATGTTGGTGAATTTGAGCATCAGCCATGTGAGAATGAAGCACAGTATAGCGATAAGGAACGGGGTCGGGAGCGGTACCCCGGGGATATATCCGCCGAAGTAGGTAAATTCCTCACCGGGAACTATCGGGAGCTCATTGTTGTTTATCCACGCGGCGATAGAACGTCCCGCGGTAAACAGGATAAGTGTGGCTACCATAGGCTGTATCCTGAAATACGCCACAAGAACGCCGTTGAACGCACCGAACAGCATTGCCGCTACCGCGCTTATAAGGAAGCCCACGATTATCGGAGCCTGTATCGTCTCGGGGCGGGTATCGGTCCCGCAGAGCACACGGAGCAGTACGCTTCCGGAGATCGCGATAGCCGCTCCGACGCTTATATCCTGTCCCCGTGAGGAAGCGGTAACGAGCGTCATTCCTATCGCGAGGATAGCGAGCTCGGAGCCGTTGTCGATTATGGATATGAGGTTTCCGGAGAGTATGTAATCGCCCGCGCTGTTTTGTTTGAGAGCGATCGCAAAGAATGACGGGTCGGCGATAAAGTTGAACAGCGCAAGTACTATAAGCGCCGCAAACGGGATAAAGATCTGATTCCTGAGCAGTCCGGACAGTACAGAGCCCTTCCCTCTCGGGTCAAGTCTTTCAGCCATTTTTATCACCTCCCGCAATAGTTGCCATGATAGTGTTCTGAGTGAGCTGTTCGCCCGTAAGCTCACCGACAAGCTTCCTGTCGCGCATTACGAGCAGTCTTGAGCAGGTGCGCAGCATTTCGTCGGTCTCGGAGGAAATGAACGTGATGCTCATTCCTTCCGAAGCGAGCTTGAGCACAAGCTTCTGAATATCCACCTTTGTGCCGACGTCGATACCTCTTGTCGGCTCGTCAAGGATAAGGTACTTGGGGTCGGTCAGGAGCCAGCGTGCAAGTATTACCTTCTGCTGGTTGCCGCCCGAAAGCGATTTGATCGGAGTGTTGACCGAGGCGGTCTTGATATCGAGCAGCTTTATGTACTTCTCGGCAAACTCGGTCGCCTTCGCGCGGGAGAACGGTCTGAAGAAGCCGGTCTTGACCTGGAGCGCGAGTATGATGTTCTCGCGCACGGACAGGTCTCCGACGATGCCGTCGCGCTTTCTGTCCTCGGGCAGATACGCTATGCCGTTCTTCATCGCGTCCTTCGGCTTGGTGATCTTCACGGACTTTCCGTCCATCTTCACCTCGCCGCTCGTAACGGTATCCGCACCGTAGATCGCGCGCACACATTCGCTTCGTCCGGAGCCGAGCAATCCTGTAAAGCCGTTTACCTCGCCGCGGCGGATATTGAAGTCGAAGGGCTTGATGCCCTCGGTGCTGCAAAGCCCCTTCGCCTCGTAAACGGGAGCTTTGCCGTCCTCCTTGAAGGCGGGCATATCGTTCTTGATATCCGCCATATCGTCGAGCTCCTTGCCGAGCATTTTCGAAACGAGCTGTACACGCGGAAGGGTCTCTATCTCGTACTCGCCGACGAGCTGACCGTCGCGGAGAACGGTTATCCTGTCACAGACCTCATAGACCTGATCGAGGACGTGAGTTACGAATATGATGCCGACGCCGCGGCCTTTGAGCTTTCGCATGAGCGCGAAGAGCTTCGCGACCTCGGATTCGTCCAGCGACGAGGTGGGCTCGTCGAGGATAAGCACGCTGCACTCCATATCCACGGCTCTCGCGATCGCGATCATCTGCTGTACCGCGATAGAGCAGCTTGCGAGCTGCTGGGTCGGCTTTACCGCGATACCGAGGGAGTCGAGCAGCCCTGCGGCTTTCTTGTTCATTTCGCGCCAGTTTACGCCCTTTTTGTTTCCGCGGCCGATGAAGATGTTCTCCGCGACCGAAAGATTCGGACAGAGCGTGATCTCCTGGTACACGGTGCTTATACCTACGCGCTGCGCCTCCTGAGGCGAGCGGATCTGTACCGCGCCTTCGTGACCCTTGATGAAGATGTCGCCCTCATCTTTGACATAAACGCCGGTAAGCACCTTTATGAGCGTGGATTTTCCGGCGCCGTTCTCGCCCATAAGAGCGTGAATCTCGCCCTCGCGCAGTGTGAAATCAACATTCTGCAGCGCTTTTACGCCGGGGAATGATTTGTAGATACCGCGCAGTTCAAGCAGTGATCCCTGCTGCATTCCTTTCCCTCCTTAAAGCTTCTGACATATTGCGGTCCGCGGGCTTATGAAGCACCCGCAGCCACTCATTGCAGAGAAAGTGCGGGGAGATGTGATCTCGACCGCTCCTCCCCGCACTTGTCTCATTTTATTGGTTTTTAAGAACTATGATCAGATACCGTAGGTGTCAACATCATCCTGAGTGATAGTAGCAGCGTCAAAGCCCTTTTCGTTCATGATGATCGTCTTTTCGCCGATGGACTCACCCTTTTCGAGCTTGTCGATGATGTCCTTGATATAGGAGGACTGGAAAGGATTGCACTGACCGTCGTAATTCCAGTTCTGCTTGAGAAGTTCTTCAAGAGCCCACTTGTTGCAGTCGAAGCCCATTACTACAACGTCCTTGCCTACGCCGTGAGAGATGTTTGCCTTATCGAGAGCAGCCACAGCGCCCTTTGCCATATCGTCGTTCTCTGCGTAGATAACGTTGAAGGACTTACCGGAGTCGATAGCGGACTGAACGATCTGCTGAGCCTTTTCAGCGTTCCATTCTGCGGTCTGCTGTGTAACTATTGTCCAGCCGAGTTCCTTTGCTGTTGTATCGAGAGCAGCGGAACGACCCTTCTGTGCAGCGGTACCCATAACACCCTGGAGGTGGATAACTTCATACTTGGAAAGGTTCTGACCCTTGAGCCATTCAACTGCGGTCTCGCCTTCCTTAGCCATATCGGAAACAACGGAAGCTTCATAGAGGCTCGGATCCGCGTCGATCGTACGGTCGAAGAGTATTACCTTTACGCCTGCTGTCTGAGCGTCTTTAAGAACGCTGTCCCAGCCTGCTGTATCGGCAGCGGAGAGGAGAAGGTAGTCTACCTCGTCCTGAATGAACTTCTGAGCCGCTGTGATCTGCTCGTCGTTCTTGAGGCTGTACGCGAAGGAAGCGTCGAAGCCGTTCGCCTCGCAGAAAGTAGCCTTGAGGTCCTTATCGTTCGCTGTACGGTAACCGGATTCGTTCGGGTCGGTGTTGATGATGCCGACCTTTATGAGCTTGCCGGTGGAAGCAGCGGGAGCCGCAGTCGTTGTAGCGCCGCCGCCGGAGTTACCGCCGGAGCTTCCGGAATTGCCGCCGCAGCCTGCAAAGAGGGTCGCGCAGAGAGCTGTTGTCACGATCATGGATAAGATCTTCTTGAGTTTCATAAAAAAATTCCTCCATTTTCAATTACTTTGTCCGTATAACGAAGTGTTCGTTAACTTGTATTTACATTATATCCAATTTGTACATACATTTATACTAAAAATAATATTATTAATGTTTAATATTTTATGATTTGGTAAAAGTATGTATAAATCGAAGTAATGCCGGATGTTTTAATGCCGTCGGAACACGGCTCAGCTTATCTTCCGCACGGGGTAGTCGTTCGCGCTGTACTGGAACTGGCGCGGGGTCATGCCGGTGTACTTCTTGAAGATCTGACTGAAATAACGGTAATCGCTGAAGCCGACGTCGTATGCGACCTCATACACCATTTTGGACGTACAGCACAGAAGTTCCTTCGCCTTGGCTATCCTGTGCCTTGTAAGGTGCTCGGAGAAGTTGAGCCCTGTTTCCTTCTTGAACAGCATACTAAGGTATGACGGGCTGAGCCCTACGTCGTCCGCCACGCTGCTCAGCGATATGTCGCAGTTCATATAGTGCCGTTCTATGTAGTCGAGCGCAGCCTTCATGGTACTTCCGCCGTTCTCCTTCGCGCTTCTGCCGCGCCAGCGGATGCACTGCATCAGCGTTTCGTACAGGAACTCGATCATTTCCTCGGATGTGCTGAGCTTCGGTTCGAGCTCATCTACCGTGCCGAGGCGCTCTGCGAACTGTTTGTCGGAGATGCCGATATCGGCGGAGAAGTTCTTTGCCGCGATGTAGATATCGACGCAGGCATAAAGACGCAGCATGAGAGACTTCATCTCGCGGAAGTGCATACCGTCGAGCACATCGTCAAGCACGGCTCTGCACTCCGACGGGCTTCCGCTTCTGAGAAGGTCGGTTATTCTGTCGGTGTCGGGTCTTGTTATGTCCGTACAACTATCATGAACGGATGTTGTCATCTTTATTCCTCCTTTTCAGTTTACGCCATTCTGATCTCATTCATCTCGTCGCTTCGTAGCACTTTTACCGAGTCGCGGATAACGAGTTCCGGCGCGAATATTATATCTTCCTGACTTCTGCTCCCTGTCGCGATAAGTCCGAGCAGCGCGTGTGCCGCAGCCTCTCCGAGCCGGCGGAGCGGGTGCTTCACGGTCGTGAGCGGTACCTCGCAGATCGGCGCATAGCTCGAATCGTCGATACCGGTGACGGAAACATCGTCCGGTATGCTTATCCCGTTGTCGCGGCAGAACTGCATGAGCTTCACCGCTATCATATCGTTGTAGCAGACCACCGCGGTCACCCTGTCAAGAAGCTCAAGCATCCTGCTCTTTGCGCCGCTGAAGGGGTCATCCTTTTCGGCGGAGGTGTACCAGATCACGTTTTTCTCGGAGTCACGGCTCCCGTGTGCCATACAGCTGTTTATGAAGCCGCCGTAGCGTTTGTGACCCTGTATATCGTCCATGAGGAACACTCCCGCTATCCGGCTGTGGCCGCAGGAGAACAGGTAATCTGTCACCATTCTGCCCGCCGCCTCATCGTCGAGCGCCACGCAGGGCATATCGTCCGCCCACGGGTACTTCGCGTTGAAGAAAACGACGGGGATATTGCTGCGCTGTATTTCGCGGTAAAGCTCGATGTTCGGATTAGGCAGAGCACTTTTGGACGGCTCGATTATAAGTCCGCGCACGCCGTTGAGCAGCATACTTTTGAGAGCCTGCGTCTCTTCCGCGGCTCTGTTATGGGTTATCGCTATCTGCATGGGGCAGGACGCGTCGTTAAGCACGCTTTCGATCCCGGTGACGATGTGCGGGAATATGTAGTCGCTGAAATAGGTAGATATAACGCCGATATTCCGGCCGTTGTTGTATGCCGGGGAAACCGCGTTCTTTACAAACGTCCCGCTCCCGCGCATACGGCACAGTATATTGTCACGTTCGAGCTGCATCAGCGCCTGTCTCACCGTCTGTCTGCTTACACCGTGTATCGAACACAGCTCCTTTTCGGTAAGAAAGCGGTCGTTCGGTTTCAGACCGTGCGAAACGATATAGTCCTTGACCCACTCGACTATCGTAAGGTATTTGTAATCCTCCATAAGCCCCCTCATTTCAGGTACCGGATGCGAGTTCCGTGTTTTAATGTCGGAACAGGCTGTCTGTACAAATGCAACATACAGTTGTACGCTTATTTGTATTTATGATAACACAATTCATCTAATTTGTAAATACAAATTTAACATCTGTTGATATATTTGTACATATAATACAATCGTTTTGCTGCCATGTTGTGCATTTTAACGGTCATGGTTACACTGAC
>JAFZOA010000736.1 GCA_017550775.1 Ruminiclostridium sp.
CTGAAATGGTCTGATATCGATTTTCAAAAAAGAATTATTACCGTCAGCAGAACCGTTCAGCGTGTCGCGGACAACTCCGGAGCAAGTGCAACTAAAATAATAGTGACTACACCGAAAAGCTGCTCGTCTGTCAGAGAGATACCTATCCCAGCAGCGTTGGCTACGATTCTTAAAGATTACAGGAGAGACGACGAATGTTTTGTCCTCTCCGGCAGCATAAAACCACTTGAACCTCGGACGCTTCAGTATAGATTCAAGAGCCTGCTTAAAAAGCTCGGACTGACTGCTGTAAATTATCACTCTCTGCGACATACCTTCGCTACGATCTGCATCGAGCTCGGAGTAGATGTTAAAACGCTTTCCGAGCTTCTCGGTCACAGCTCTGTTGAGATAACGCTTAACCGGTATGTTCATTCTTCGCTCAAAAGAAAAGAGGAATGTATGGCACTGTTCTCAAAGATCTTTGTTGCATGAAAGTTTATTTGCCGTCAGATTCTCCGTCAGCATTGATACTATGATCGCAGTAATAAAGGTAAGTAACACATAATTATCGTGAATTATCCGTATTTGCGATATAGGTATTATACCACAATTTCAGCTAAATACACAAATCTGAACAGCTACAAATAAGGAGGAGTTCAAAATGGCACTTTTGAAATGTTATGAATGTGGACAGAAAGTAAGCGACAGAGCCTCTGCCTGCCCTCACTGCGGAGCACCCGTAATAATAAAGAAGACAAAGGTATGTGAGGAATGCGGCGACGTAATTCCCGCCGAGGCAAAGATATGCCCAGGCTGTGGATTTCCTTTTGAGGAAGAAAACACACAATCTGCTCCGGTATCCGCACCGACCACGAAAAGCGAACCGTTCTCTGAGAAATTCACGGGATCAGTTTCTATGACCGAGTCTGCTCCTGAACCAGAGCTCGACACAGATTCCGTACCTATAACAGTGCTTCCGGGAGGAGAACTTATTTTCCCCGAAGGCGAAACTGCGCCCAAACCTGAACCTGAGTCAAATTATGAACCTGACCCGGAGCCTGCTTTGATTGCTAAGTCGGAATCGGAAAGTACCGCAGAGAAAAAGACTTTCTGCAACAAATGCGGTGCGCAACTTAAATATCAGGCAAAGTTCTGTAAAGTTTGCGGTGCAAAAACAAAATACGGAAAATCATTATTATGATAGTAAGCATCCATTTCATTATATAGAAACAATCACGAAAAGAGGTATAATAATATGAAATGCAACCATTGCGGCGCATAAAATGAAGAAGACGCAGTATTCTGCGAGGAATGCGGGCAGAAGATCACTATGCCCACTCCACAGAACACTACATCATTCATCTCATATCCACAGTCTCAGACAGGATCTGAACCCAAAACAGTAAATACCGATCAGAATATCCCGACCCCTACACAAGCAGAGAATAATACAATTGCTGTGTTGGCTATGGTTTTTGCATTTGTGTTTCCTCCTGCAGGTATTATACTCGGGTTTTACGGCGGAAAGATATATAAGGAAAAGAAAAACAAAGACTTATGTACCGCCGCCAGAGCTATTGGAATGGTTGTCGCTTTTGTGTTATTAATTATCATTGTGACGATGCATTAAACAATTCTTTAGCTTTGAATGAAAAGCAGAAGTACAATTACATAATTGGAGGATCAAATAATATGAAATGCAGCCATTGCGGCGCCGAGAACGAAGAAGGCGCAGTATTCTGCGAGGAATGTGGGCAGAAGATCACTGCGCCTGCACCTGTACAGCCGAAGAACATCTGTCCAAACTGTGGAGCGGAAAACGAGGACGGAGCTTTATTCTGCGAAGAATGCGGGCATAATATGACAACTAATAAACCTCAGAAAAATATATCGCCTGCAGTTATAAAAGGTACAATGCCGACAATGAAGTCTGTACCGGTAAGCGCCGCTGAACCAACAGATACCAGAATAAACAGTACGGCAACGACAGATCAGGAAAACAATACGATCAACGAGTACAAAAAAGCTTTAGTAGATATTGCAAATTCTTCATACGAAGCAGATCCACGGGAAAGTATGCATAAGGTGCTGGGATTTTTGTTGGGCATAGCGACATTAATGGTGGCTGTAGTGCTTTTGATATGGGGCGGAGAATATATCTATGATTACTTTGGAGAGAAAGAAGAAACGATGTCAAAGTACACAAGCGTAGCTTGTATGTTTTTTTCGGTTCTGGGGTTTATTGAGATGATTATTGGCGCAAGGCGAAAAGACTTATATAAAGATCACTATATGTATTTTTTGGATATGAAAAGCGGTCTCAATTATTTTGTCATAGGCAATATATTCTTTCTGATCTTGAATATAAACTTCTTTCGAGTGGATTTTGTCAAAATTCTGATAATATTTTCAGGCATAATTATCGTTGCATCAATATCTGTAAAAATGTCGATAGGATCATTGTTGAAAAAATATGAAAATTCAGCAGAGTTTAAGTACAGACTTGAACTGAATAAAAAGGTAGTCGAGCAGATGCAGGCGAACGCGCCATTCAAGAATAAAACATTTCTGGAATATCTTGATCCGCATTCGGACGCAAGCGGAGGTTATTTGACGATAATAGGATTTTTTGATTGTATCGCATCTTTAACGCTTGCTTCAAATATCAACTCAGTATTTTTTCTATTTCTCATTCTTGATATAACAGCCTTTATTGTCGGATATAAACAGCAGAATACTGTATGTTTTAATGAAAAAGGTGAGTTGATCACAAAAACAAAAAATATAAATGTACTGATATTTTCATGGATCTCTATGTTGATCGGGGCTGTTTTATGGCTTATTCCGACTGAAGGCAAAAATGTTGTATTCAGTATTATAGTTTTTCTGGCCGCAGCAGCATTGAGCGTCACAGAGATCGTGACCTGCATAATGTACAAGAAGAAAAAATGACAGTTCAGACATTAGCCGGAAATAGAATATCGTATCAGCTTCTGTAGAAAGGATTTTCATATGATATGCAATCATTGCGGCGCCGAGAACGATGAAGGCGCAGTATTCTGTGAGGAATGCGGGCAGAAGATAGCCGCGCCCGTACAAACAAAAAACATCTGCCCTCATTGCGGAGCAGAGTATGAAGAAGGAACTGTATTCTGTGATGAATGCGGAAAGGAAATAACGGCGGACGAGCCTGAACAGCAGTCCGTGGTCGATGAACCGGCTGTACCGCAGGCAGACGGTACAGCGGCAGCGACGAAAAAAGCAAAAGGAATAAAGATCGCTGTCATCGCAGCGGCAGCCGCTGTTGTAATAGCGGTAATAGTATTTCTGGTGCTTGTCTTTATAAGATGCGAAGGCAATTTTACATATTTCTTCGCGGGAATGTATAAAGTCAAGGATGACCCATTGATATACGGCCGCTATAATCTTGCAGTATTAGCAGAATTAGACGGTGAAGTTTATACCAGCGACGGAATTAAAGAATCCTACACAGGCTGGTATAAAGACCGCGATCCATTTGGCGAAGGCGAATACAATGTAAAGATCTATATAAAAGATGAATACAAAGAACGGTACGGCGACTACGCCACATACAGAATGGTCGGACAATGGGATGGGGGGCATCTTGACGGTCCGGGTGCTATAATCTATTCGTTCCATAATAACGACGGAACGCTGTTTGACGGGAAAAAATATGTTATTAAGGGTGAATTCAAAGGTACTGTTACTCTTAAGACGGGTACAAGGGAAATTTTTGATGAAAACGGCAAAAAACTATCCTCGGTGCCGATAGGTGAATGACACGTCAACGAAAGGAACCTGTAAAATGAAAAAGAAACTATCCGTATCACTTATCTTAGCAGCAGCGATAACGCTGTCCGGTTGCAATTCCGCAAGTGGGTCTTCATCGGCAGCTGTCTCGTCAATGATAGAGTCCGAGGCAAACTCTGCGATAGAATCCGCGCTCGCGGGATTTGAGACCGGCGGCGACAGCGCCCCGCTTACGTCGGCAGATGTCTCCAGGAACGGGGAAACGACCAGACCCGCAGAAACAACCCCTTCTGCGGAAACCGCCAAAGTTGCCGCGGAGACGACAGCGACAGCAAAGGCTGTATCTGCGGAAACGACTGCGGCCGCCAGACAGACAGAAACATTACCTGTGTCTGATCTGATAGAAGCAAAAAACAGCTTCTATACGCCTCTTTCTACCGATCATAAACTGAACTGGGTGAAGAGAGCGGACGAAAACAGCGAGGATGAGGAGAGAATAATATATTGGTAAGCTCCCGATGAGTACAGTAAATAACTCTGCGGGAAATACATCAACAGTCTGCTTATGCCGAAAAGCAAAGGCACTTGCACACAGGGCATGCTGTTTTTCCGAAAACTGATATTTATCGACGAAAGGATATAAATATGAAAAAGAGATTTACAAAGATAGCTTCCGTTCTCCTTGCAGCATCCTTTATACTCGCGTCCTGCTCAAAGGAAGAGAATACGACAGCAGAAAAGGTGGCTTCTGTCAGCAATAACGCGGATAATACTGCAGGAAACGGCACATCGACCGATCCCGGGGTCAAAGCACCATTACCTGTTACAACTGTGACAGATAAGCCCTACACATATCACGGCAAGGACGGATCTTACACGGGAGAGTGGTATGAAGACCGCCCCGAGGGTCACGGAACATTCTCGGTAAATGAAATGGACAGATGTGAGGGCGAATGGTCAGACGGAGCTCCGTGCGGAAAAGTGGATATTATAGCACCGGATGAGACCGGTTATATGACTTATACCGGGGTCTACCAAAACGGCAAGCCTTCGGGAGACGGTTATCTTACGCAGGTGAATGTGAATAATTCGTACAGTACTATCGTGTACGGCGATTTCTCGGATAACAGCTCTCTGTTATGGGTCGCGCTCGACGAGAACTCCTCACCTGTGGATATAGGCATATTCAACGATGACGGAGAAATGCTGAGCCTGACCGATGAAGAAAACCGCAAGCTTGTAGACGGCAAAAGAATGACCGAGACCGCTATCAAGCGTTATGATGGCAATTATGGCTACAATTATGGAGAAGATGGCTACAGTTTTGACTACTTAGGGTTGTATTACGGAGCCACAGATGAAAAAGGGCTTCCTTACGGGTATGGTTACTTTGTAGGATATGAGCACTGGACAAAGGGTGATGATTCTCAATTCGGTCCTTATAGCTTGCATCTGATCGGCTTCTGGGAGAACGGTAAGCTCGACGAAAACCGTAATGCGTCATTCATCTATTACGATAATTGTGAAGAGCAGCGCATAGGTAAATACATGGAAAACGGGCGTTTTGAGGGAAAGTATACCCTTATTAAATCTAAAGCAAGTGATTTTGCCCCCAGCCGTTACGGTCCCGTTGACCTAGAAAATGGTTACACGAATACCAAAAAGGTTTATAATCAGTTCAAAAACCTGGATGAATACAAGAAAAATGAAGACGGTATCTATGTGAGCCTCGATAGTGAGTATATAGAGGATAAGGCCGACGGACGTCTTATATATACCGTCGAATACAGCTATATCACCGATTATGATGCCTGTATAGAGGCATACAATAATAATGGTGATTACGGTCAGTACATAGTACACGGCAGTCAGAAGACCATTAGTGAAAACGGCGAAATCACTAAACAGGAAACCGGCGATTTATGGATTGGTGTAGACAAAGAAGATGCAGAGCGAAGAGAACGGGAAAGACAACAGGAATTGCAGAAGGAGCTGGAGAAGCAACAGAAAGAGCAGAATAAAGAAAAGTGGAAAGACATCTTAGCAGGATTTATCGCAGAGGGAGCCAGAGGGTTAATAGTAGCCGCTATCGGTGACCCTGAAATCGACGCAAAGGATAGAGAGAGAGAATATCAGAACTATCAGCAGTGGGCAGACTCAGCCACAAATGAAGAGGATAGACAAAAATATCAGGAAATGGCCGACTCTGTGTATCTGTACTCTCCGCATCAGTTCACCAACGATTTGAAGGATCTAATAGGAAGCCTATATTGATGATATAAAGTAACTATTCAGCAACGCCCCTCTGAAAAAACGTATGATTGCACAAAGGGGAAAAACGCCCTGCTACTGAGAAAGGAACCTGTAAAATGAAAAAGAAGCTATCGCTCATTTCACTTATCTTAGCGGCGGCGCTGACGCTGTCCGGTTGCAATTCTGCGAATGAACTCTCCTCGGCAGCTATCTCATCAATGATAGAGTCCGCTGCGCAGTCTGCGGTAGAATCCGCACTTGCGGGATTTGAGACCAACGCCGACAGCGTCCCGCTTACGTCGCCCGATGTCTCCGGCACCGAGGACACGACCACGCCTGCGGTAACTTCGGAGACCACAGCCGAGACAAAGACGGCAGTTACCGTCTCCGCGACAACAAAGGAAACAACGACCACAGCCGCGACGACAAAGAAAGCGGAGACAGACAAAGATACTCCCCCTGAAAAGGATATGTTTGTTGAGCCCGATACGACTACCGCTCCCGCTGAAACCACCGCCGCGACAACTAAGAAAACAGAAACTACCACCGCAACGACAGAACCCGAACTGTCTATGAGCAGCAAATCCGACGACATACCAAAGACCGGTAAAAGAGAAATAACGAACGAGACTATGCTGCATATAACAAATATGAAAGTATCTATCACCAAAGACGGGACTGGACAAGCTTTTCCTATAATGTATAATTTTAATAAAAAATTATCGACAGGTTATGTTTCGATCGAATCTTATTTCTTTTATCCCAACGAAATGATACCGCTCGAAACGGATTCCTATGGCATTATCGGCGAAGTCATAGGTAATTACAAAGTAAAGTTCCGCGTGTATAACAATACAGACAAAGAAGCGACTCTGAAAAGCTCATATATCGAAAACGCAACCTTTATGGAGGGAAAATGGCTTGAAGATCAGCTTGAATTAAACAAAGACATCACTCTCGATCTGTCAACACTGCCGGATGTAAAAGAATATTCACGTTTGTGGGTAGTAAATGCTTCGATAAAGTCCGAAGATAAAACTATCAATGTATGGACTTTCATCTTTACTAATGTCGATGAGATATGGCTCTGTGCAAAATCAGAAAAGACCTTCAACAATGTCGCGTTCAATAAATTCAAAGAGGAAAGAAAAGAACTCGTAAACCGGTTTATCACAGACAAGATAGACCCGAAAAACGAACTTGCCGTACTTGGATTTATGCATTATCCGAGACCCGATTTCGACAAACCCGAAAAAAACAAAGACGAGACCGAGGATTGGGTGAAGCTCGTTAAGTCAATAGACGTATCGGGTATGAGTGATGAACGCAAAGTATGGACGGCATACGAATGGATAAATAATAATATTGCGTATGACGAATGGGAAAGACGGAACTGCAGAGGTTCAACCGGTTTAAATGCAGGTCGTGCGAGATATTATCAGGACTGGTCGGGCAAATACGATACATATCAGATCAGATGCGGCGTATGCTGGGATATGGCAAATCTTATGGCGATATTCTGCCGTACATGGGGCATTCCTACTGTTGTTCTGTCAAACAAAACTCATGCATGGAGTGCTGTATACTTGAACAACAGGTGGGTAGAATTCGACTGTACACAAACAAATAAATATATAGTTGAAACAGAAGATGTTAATGTCCGGACATTAAATTCAATAATGAGTTTCAGCTATTTAAGGGTCCCCGGACGAATAAGGACAACCAGTAGTCTGAAAGAAATAAACTCATCCCTCGCCTGCTGCTCCGGCTGGGATGATCTGTCACATTCTTTCTCCGCATAATCAAACTCAAATAAATATTATATATGCATCAGCATAAGAAAGGAAACCAATATGAAAAAAAGGATAATAAAAATGGTATCGTTGCTGCTTGCGGCATCGATCACGCTGACATCGTGTTCAGGACCTTTCGGCAATAAAGACGATGAGAAAGGAGAAACAAAAAAGGAAGAAACCGGCGGATTTCTCGATGGACTTTTCGGTATGTTTGATAATAACAAGCAGACCGGGCTCAGAGAATCTACGGTCAGCAAGGAAGATCTGACTAACGTCTCGAACGAACCCTATAACTACAACGGAAGCGAAGGCAAATATACCGGAGAATGGTATGAAGGTCACCCCGAGGGTGAGGGCAAATTCTTCGTGAGCGATGATGAATATTGCGACGGCCAATGGGTGGACGGTAAGCCCTGCGGCAATGTTGAGCTTTGTTCACCCCGCGGCGGAGGGGCGTATATGCTTTATAACGGAGTATATGCGGACAACAAACCCTGCGGAGAAGGATATATGGAACTTGGATATTCCGACGATCAGGGCTGGGGATATGTCAAGGGGGATTTCAGCGATAAGACCTCTCTGCGCTGGTACAGCTTCAACGAAGACAATTTCCCTGTCGATATGGGAGTATATTCCTCGAATGGTGAAAAGATAAGCTATACCGAGGAAAAAGGAGTCACGGGCGTTGATTTTGAAAAACCGGAAAGTATTCCCATAATGTTTTCCCTCAGTAAAGGGGACGTGTATGAATCTGATGATTGGAAGTACGCTCTATACTATTCCGGAAAATTCTACGGACCTACCGATGAAGAGGGATTGCCGAATGGTCTGGGATATTACAACGCTTCCGAAAAATGGTATAACGTATATGTCAATTCTGAGGGACAATTCTATCAGGAAGACTATTATAATGGTGAATTCGGCAGCGACTACACTATAAAGTCTTATGAGGAGTATTACAAGGACAACGACTGTACCTTTGTCAATGTGAGATGCTTTGGCAAATGGGAACATGGCAAACTTATCGGCAAGCATTTTCTGACATACTATCTCCCCGAAACCAGTGAGATCATAAAGCAAAAATACACAGAGGTGAACGAGGACGGCAAACACACCGGTATGTACACCGAAGTTACGATGAGTTATAAATATAACACAAGTTATTTCAGCGCTGAATTAGGCATCAGAGCTAAATCACAATGTAAAATGATCATAAAGAAATATAATATTGATGAAATAAGTCTCGATAAATACAAAAAGGGTTCCGACGGCTATTACAGAAGCGGAGATTATGAAACTATAGAATACTATGAAGACGGGTCATTAGGATATTTCTGGTACTATTTTACAATTACAGATACTGCGACTTATGAAAAACAGCGCAAATCCGGAGACATCTGGATAGATACAGTAGGCACGGGAGTATATTATATTTATGACGAAAACGGCAATGTTATCGAACAGGGTCAAAAGTATCGTGGAACATGGCGCGATGACGAGTTCATCGAAAACAACGAGCGTATGGAAGCCCAGAAAGCAAAACGAGACGCACTTTATCTCGGTATCTTTATAGGAATTCTTGCTGTCGGGACCGGGATCATTGTGGCTGATGCCAAAAACTTCAACGACAAAGTCGATGCGTATAATAAGGCGGTACAAGCTCATCAGGAGAATGAATACAAGTATAACCAGCTTATCGACCAGGCTGACTCCGCCGCAAGCTCCGGTAATTATTCGGAAGCGGAAAGGCTTTATAAGGAAGCAAGCGATATCCCGATCATAACGGTTCCCAGCTTGTTCTGAGCAATATACCGAGCGAGTTTGTAAAGCTGCAAAACACACAAATCGAGAAAATAGCAGAGGAAACCGGCTGTCGGTTCAAATGACAGCCGGATTTTCTTTGCGCGGGAGCTGCGGCATCTTTTCGGAAAATCTGTTAACATATATCTCTATCGATGGTATAATACATATTAGTCATAGTACTGAACGGATTACCAAGCGGCATAATAAACATCTGCCTGATAGATTATCGATTTGTACCGCGCGCTGGTTTAAAAGATTTCTCTTAGTCGTGTTGCATAAGTTTTCTTTTAAATGTTTGTCTAACTTTTTGGGGGCGGTTCACAGAGACATATCAAAAAACCATTTATATATATCAATTTGAGTATTTTATCAGAATTGCGATATCCTATTGTAAATTAACCGCAAATTTAATGCAAGAGGTAAGATGTGTTCGGATCTCACATTAAGAAGTCCAAGAATAGAGATTGAACTTCTAAATGGAAAGCGCTCGATGAAGTATGTCATTTTAATGTTGTTCGACAAGCCTTCAAAATGTATGCATGTTTTTTATATGATAAGAAGTTCAAGGGCAGAGACTGAACTTCTTAATGGGAAAGTGCTCGAAGAAGTATGTCCTTTTAATATTGTTAGACACGGCTTTATAATGTGCGCGTTATTTATTATGATAAGAAGTTCAAGGGCAGAGACTGAACTTCATAGGCTTAAAAGTACTCGGCATTGAAAACCGTGCTGCACTGAAAATCGCTCGACAAAACATGTCATTTTATGCTATCATATACACGAGGAGATGATAGCAATGATAGAAAACTGGGGAATAACTATTATGAAGCTGGATCGCCAGGATCATTACGGAAAGAAAGACAGTAATAAAAAAGGAAATTATCGTGCAGTAGCACAAGAAGCTTTAACTGAACGATACGGGTCTGACCCTGATATAGACAGGAGTAAGTCCGGTGATAATTTGCTTATTTATGATGATGGTTTCGGTAATTATATCAAAGAGCAAAATAAGAGTATTTTAGGAGCGACTCTTGGTGATTATTATGATAGTCTTGTAGCCGATTGGAAAGACCCTCGGGGACATAAATTTCGCAAAGACGGGGTGATAGCCGGGGTCTGTATTATAAAACCTGGTATTGATGATGAGGATTGGAAAAAGATGACCAAAAAAGAAAAAGAGGTATTTCTTAAACATTCCATCGATGGCTTTGTTGAGTGCTTTGGTGACAAAAAAGATCGAATCGTTGTAGATTGTGCTGTGATACATGAAGATGAGGGCAACTTTCATATACATATTTTCTTTCATGATATGGATTTTTCTCTCGGAGATAAACTCGGTTTACCTTTCAAGGAAGAACTTCATCGAGGCGCTTTTATTACATATATGAAAGAACAAGGATATGATCTGAAACCCCACGAAAGTGGTATCACCGATGATGAACAGAAGCGGATCAAGGAGCTTAAGCAGCAGATCAAAGAGGATCCTGAGAACGAAAATCTGCAAACAGACTTAACAAATTTAAGAAGGTCGATCAAGAAGCGCAAAGGCGGACTAACCTCAGCGAAATATAAGGCGGATAAACAAGCTAAGAAAATCATTGAACAAGCCCAAATGCAAGCTGACAAGATAAGAGAGGAAGCCATGAAAGAGGTTGAGCAGCTGAAGCAAGTCGCTGAACAGGAGCGAATCGAAATCTTCCGGCAAGCTCAAGCAATCAAAGAACAGCTCATATCCGAGGGTAAACAGGAGAAAGCAGCAGCATACAAGAAGTCGGATCAGATAATAGCAGATGCGCAAGATGAGAAAAATCGTCTCATATCTGAGGGGAGACAGGAAAAAGAAAAGCTCATATCTGAGGGTAAACAGGTAAGAAATGCTTTTAAAGCAAACCCATCAGATAAATTTAGAAAAATAATTAATCTTCTGGGGTCGACCAAAGATAATCACCCATCGGACAAACAATTATCTGATTTATCAAGGGATTTGGAAAATCAAAACTCTATGGGCTTTAATCAACCCGAGCCGTATGCAGCGTTTTACGAACAAATAAGAATGGAGCAGGAAATACACAAAAAACCAACTTTGTGAGAATCTGTATGGGCGGGCATTGCTCGCCCATTTTAATGTCCCGATTCTGGCACTTTTGCAAGAAAATGATTTCCAATTTGATTTTTGCTTCTTGACAAACAATCCGTTATAGATTATAATGTGATTGCGATAATCTTAAACGAAAATCTCCCGAGTTCATACAGAAATCGGGAGATCTGTTTTTATGACAGTTGTTTGCAGATAGCTTTGTGTTTCTGGCTACTTATCTGCGATCTTTTCGGAAAATCTTATTTATACATGATCGTTAAGATCCGAGAAGTC
>JAFZOA010000737.1 GCA_017550775.1 Ruminiclostridium sp.
GCGGTATAGCCTTAATAAATTCCATGGCTGTTTTCATAGTGTTATCCTCCGTTTGTTTTCGTTTACCGCTCCATAAGCTTTTTAAGCTGTCCGAGCGCCTTTTTGTGAAGCACCTTGATATTGGGGTAGGACATTCCCATTGTCTTCGCTATCTCCACGAGCGTCTTCCCGCCGTAATAGTGCAGCGTGATTATGTCCCGGAGCCTCTCGTCGAGCTGTCCGAGCGCGTCCGCAAGATGCCCGAGCGTTTCTGCGCTCATGACCTCGGCCTCTATGTCCGTGTCGTCCGCCGTATCCTCGGGTATCTCGCAGCTTATGCGGCGCGTCCGGTAATAGTCTATCACCCGGCTCTTTGTGATAAGGTATATCCGGCTTGATATGACACCGGGCATCCTGCACAGCTCGTCGCGCTTCTGCATGAGCTTGAGGAACACATCCGCGCACAGGTCCTTCCTGTCTTCCGGGTCATTCACACGGCTCTGTATGTACGCTCTGACCTTCGGCTCATACTCCTTGTAGACTGTCTCCCAGTCGATGGCCGCCGCCGTCATTTGTCGTCCTCCCCGAAGCGCTTCGGCTTCACGACCGCCGAGCCTGCCGCGTTCAGAAGTCCCGCGTCGTCATCGGAAAGCTCACCTTCGTCGGAGAAGCTGTACCGTCCGAGCGCATCGTCGAGCATCGCTTTCAGCCGCGGGTCATTCTCGAACCGCTGGTATTCAAACAGTCTGCGCAAGCTTTGTTCCATTCCGACCTCCCCCCTGTTTCTGTTTCCGCGTTTTGGTTTTCATGTATTAAGCCGAACGAAAAGAGAAAAGGGATAATGGTTTTTGAAAAAGATCCGATATTTGTGAAATTCCGCCAATTATTGCCCCGGTTCTATGTAAGCTCAGACAGCAATTCAACAAACATATCTTTCAGGACGCGAAAACCGGCGATATCACGGCAAATACCTGTACTTATATAGTATATCAAAAAATGGCAACAAAATCAATAGCGTATTTGTTGAATTTCACCAACGCTTTTTGTCTAAAGTGTAAAAATAAGCATAATTGCCGCATATCGGCATTCATTATGCGTTTTTTCGGTTAGCACACCTTTACAAATCGCACATTATATGCTATAATAACAGAGAACCGCTTATTTTCTGCTTCCTGTATTCCGAACGCAGTATATACGTCACGCCGGCAAGAGTCCGGCCGGACGAATCAAGGGAGGTCATGAAATGATAAAAAACCTTAAGATCTCAACGGTAATATCCATTTCCGTCGGCATCATATCGCTGCTGTGTATGGCTGTATTTTATATAGTACTCAACGGAAGCGTTTCTTCGACTGTCGAAAGCAAGTCCCTCGACAACATGATGACCACGCTGGACGGACAGGCAAGTCTCATAGACGTGTTCGTCTCGGATTCCGAAATACTCATGCGTGAATACGCCTCCGCCAACGAGATCACCGAGCTTCTCCAGAACCCCGGAGACCCCGTATATACGGAAGCCGCGCAGAAATACACAGAGAAGTTCTACAAGAACCTTTACCAGTGGGAAGGTGTGTATGTGGGAAACTGGGACACCGAGGTGCTCGCACACTCCAACGTCGGCGCGGTAGGCATGATACTCAGAACGGGCGACGCGCTCGACCCGTATCGCCAGAGCATGACATCCCAGCCGGACGGACTGTTCAACGGCGGCGCGCTCGTTTCCCCCGCATCGCAGAAGCAGATACTCAACCTCCGTATGGCAGTCTATGACGAGGATAAGCAGCCCATAGGCTTTGTCGGCGGCGGCCCGTTCCTCTCGGGCATGAACGAGCTCCTTGCGAAGATGAAGGCCGATTCGTTCGAGGGCGCGGAATATGCGGTGCTTGACGCGGCAAACGGCATTTACGTCTACCACAGCGACAACAGCAAGATCATGGCGGAGATAGACGACGCTTCCCTCAAGAACATCGCGGAAAGCAAGGGCAGCGACAAGGGAAGTATCACCGACGGCGGAAATACCATTGCGTATATGCGCCTTTCCGACCTCGGACTCGTACTTACCATGAAGTATAACACTGCTATGCTCATGAGCGACAGCACCAAGATACAGACAAACTTCATAATCTTCGTTATAATCGCCGAGCTTGTTATAATCCTCGGTACCATACTTATCTCCCGTCTCGTTACCAACCCGCTCGGCAAGGTAACAAGTGCCGTGAACACTCTCGGAGAGCTCTCTCTGCGGAAGAATGAGCGTATCCAGCGCTATGCCGGTTCAAAGAACGAGGTCGGAAAGATCACCGACTCCGTGAACTCGCTTACCGGAACGTGGCAGGGTATCATATCCACGCTGTCCGAGTGCTCCGACAGTCTCGGTGAAGGTTCAAAGGTGATGATGAATGCAGTCACCGCCCTCTCCGACAGCGCCACCAACAACACCCGCACCACAGAGGTGCTTTCCTCCGGGGCAAGCACCGCAGCACAGGCTATCCGCACTGTCAACGCCGGTATCGACAACATCACCGGTATCGTGACCGAGAGCAAGAACAACAATCACCGCCGCATTACCGAAGCCGCTCAGATGATACATAACACCGACAAGATGTTCTCCTCTATCTCCGAACGCACCGAAAAGACAGAGAAGGATATAGACGAGGCGGTAAGCTACCTGAACGCGCTCACCGAGATCAACAGCAACGTCAAGAAGATACAGGACATCGCGAGCCACACCAACCTGCTTGCGATCAACGCTTCCGTTGAGGCGGCAAGAGCCGGTGAGTCCGGAAAGGGCTTCGCGGTGGTCGCTTCCGAGATCAAGACGCTCTCCGCAAACTCCTCCGAGGCGGCGAACGCTATCTCCGGCGTCTGCAACGAAATGAACATCAACATCGAGAAGATCAAGAGCTGCTTCGACGAGATAATCTCCTTCATCAAGACCGATATCACCGGCTTATTTACCGATATGCACGATATCTCCGATAAACTCAGATCTTCGATAGAGGAAGTCAACTCCGATATGGACAAAATGTCCGAGATCATAACGAACATCCAGTCCGAGACCGTTCAGTTAGGCTCGATAGTTGACGCGAACGAACAGGGTGTAGGCAATATCCACGAGAAGACGCTTGAGACATACGACATGGTACAGCGGCTTGACGAGTTCATCATAAAGAACAAGCAGACCGCACAGGACATAAACGATATAGTTTCAAGATTCAACAACAAGTAACACAGAGCTGCGCAGTGCACCGGAAACTGCGCAGCTTTTGTTTTCCGGGCAGTCCCCAAAAAGAAAAAGCCCTCACGAAAGGCTTGGTTGAGCCAAATGTGAGGGTAAGAGATAGTCTCTGCCGAGCGATTCAGATGCTTCTCCGGGCAGCGAGGCAGAAAAATACCGCCTATCACCGAAGTAACAGACGGAAAAACGGGCGACTGCCCGTGTGTGGAGTCAACAGTTTTGATGTTACTCCGGACAGCGAGGAAGAAAAATACCGTCTCAGGCTGCGCCCGAGACGGAAAAACGGGCGACTGCCCGTGTGTCTCTCGAACGCTTTAGATTTTTGTTGTATCGGAATTGTGGTTTCAAAAACTGTACCTTCCTACCTTTGTTTTTGAAGTGACATACTTGTAATATGAACGGTAAATAGGCCTAAACCAAACAGCCCAAGAACTCTTATTGAAGGTTTTCAGCAATATAAATAGTTCGTAATTTATATGAAAGTGGCACAACCGTTTCTCACGCTAGCACTATGTATATACAAATCTTGCAGATCTCCCATACCAAACAATTCACTTTTTCTGCATTTTAATCTGTCTTGCTCTGTCCCTATTTTCTTCATAAAATCAAATTCTAAAAGATAAAGTGCAGCAAAAGCAGTTGATAGGTTTAATAAATTAGCTTTCTTGTAATGCACTCCATCATTATCAGATTTTAGACGAGTATGTTTAACCTTATTATATGCATTCCACCATGATGGGGTAGAATACTTTATTTCATTAGTGGAAACTTGAAGATTATACTTTGTTATAATAGTTGAAGTACCATTTTTAAATTGTTCGGTTTGTTTCCTGACAACTCTGTATTTATTCCATGGTTTTATTGCAAATGAATTTGCAAAAACTATCTCTCTGTTAATCTCGGGTAAATTATCCTGAACTTCAAACCACCACCTATTAATACTCTTAATGTTCTTTTCTGTGTCAAACAAAGGATTAAAATATGCGGCTATCTCTTTACCAACAACATCAATTTCACTACATACAGCTTGAAATAACATTAAATAGTAACTTGAATATGTTTTGAAATTACTTTCGTCATACTCAATATATCTGTGGGTTTCTCTTATTCTTTCCTCAAGTTCAATATAATAATTCCAATAACTCCTTTCAAACCCTTTAAAATCCATAGTCAGTCTCCCCCAAACACTGTTTCCTATACTATTATACTATGTATATCTGTTTGAGCTCTATGTCAAATTTGGTATAATCAATCTCTATCAGCGACAGTCAAAGCAGTCTGTTGGTTTCGTCGGTACATTTTGCCCAAAGCAGCTCAAACAGTGACATCAAGTGAGAAACATCTTTTCAATTTCGTGATGATTGTATTAAATTTTACTATTGATTGAAGTTAATCTATTGGAAATTCTTCATCGAATAATGCATCTACCTCATCTTTGCTTATGCTCTCCATATCTGGTTCAGCACCTGCTGCTTTCAGTTCTTCGTTAGTGATCTTTGACACGTTTCTAACCAGTTTGTTAACCAATAATACTGTAATTGCAATAAGTACAGCCGTCAGCGCAATAATACTTACAGCGGCAAGCAATCTGTTTCCAGTTCCTATGTCTCCAAAAACTCCGATTAAATATCCAACAGCAATAAAAGCCACAGATACTTTTGAAAAATAAGCAATCCTATAAGTCTCCACAAAAGCCTCATGATTATAAGAGAGTAACTTCGTATTACCATCTCGTGCAATTATATGACTCTTAGCAAAAGATCTAATAATATCTCTACGCTTTGTCGACAACGAGAAGATTATCAACAAAAGAGCGCCAGCCACTTGTAATGATATTGATAACGCATATAAAATAATACTCATACCAGACATCATTCCTTTCACGTTATATTTTCGAGGTCACACACTCTCTTTGTATACATCTTAATATGGTTTTATACTGCTAATTCAAAAACGCTTATGTTTGCTTTTGAATGAAGGTGTCATTATCCAATTTCATCCGGCAGTTTTAGCAGCATTTAGAAAAAAATAATTGGCGTTAGCCCAAATTCTTCTCATCATCTAAAATAGAAAAAAGCTTGACACAATCTTTAACATTAATTCCATATCATACACAGTCCAAATCATCTACACTCCCAGCTTTTTATATTTTCATTATAACTCTTTTAGAATTAATTGTCAATACTATATCATTCCTAAGCTTTTTTAGATTAATCGCATTGTGTAGTATGCCTTATTGTGTAGAAAGAAACTATACAAGCACCTTCTCGGTCTGGAACCCGCCGATGAAGGTGATCATGATGGTATGTTTGTCGATGACATCTATCCGCTCTATAAAGCGGCGGGTGAGGCTGTCATCGTATTCCGTAAGCCCGAGCTCTGCTTGATCGAGTTCGTCGAGCAGATCCTGAACGGTATCTGTAGTGACCGAATGTTCGGTCAGCTTTTCACTTTCTGTTTTGATCTGTGCGTTTATGGCATCTATCTCATCGGAGAGCCGTTTGAACTCTCCGTCGTATTTCGTGTAATCAGTCTCGGCGAGTGATAATTCCAGCAGTCGGCTGATCTCGTCGCTCCGTTCAGCCCGAAGCTGTTCGAGATGAGAAATGATCTGTCCGTCCGGTATCACTACCTCTTGGATCCCTGCTTTCAGCTCCTGCCGGGCATCGTCATCTATCGTACAGAAGTCGTTTATCGCTTCCACAATCGCTCTGTGGAGGCTTTCTTCGTGGATGGTCGGGGAATGCTGGCATTTCTTCTTTCCGCTCTCCAGACGGCTCACACAGCGCCACACGATCTCTTTGTAGCCCTTTGATGTCCATGTTGTCCTACGGTATGCTGCACCGCATTCAGCACAGTACATTCTCTCTGTAAGAGCGTACTTTGCGCTGTAATGCCCGTTATTGTTCGTAATACTACCTGATGCTTTTTTCAAGCTATTTCGGCGGGTGATCTCAACCTGTACCTTATTAAACGTTTCTCGGTCGATTATCGCCGCATGATGATCGCTGACGTAGTACATCGGAAGTTCTCCGGTGTTCTTTTTGGTTTTCTTTGATATGCAGTCAACCGTGTATGTCTTTTGCAGGAGCGCATCTCCGGTATATTTTTCATTCTGAAGTATGCTTGATATAGTTGAGATTGACCATTTTACGGCTCCGCGAGCATTCGGGGTGTTCTGCTCTATAAGCTTGTCCGCTATATTTCGGTAGCTTGCTCCGTCCAGAAACATATTGAATATCAGTCTCACCGTTTCCGCTTGTTCGGGAACTATGCGAGGTTCACCATTCTCGTCCTTTTCGTATCCGAAGATGCCCGACATGCTAAACTTACCCTGCTCGAAGGAGCGGTGTATGCCCCATGATACGTTCTTGCTGATACTTTCGGATTCCGCTTGAGCAAACCATGCAAATATTGTAAGCATCATCTCGTCTGACTGCTCAAGCGTATTTATATTCTCTTTCTCGAAGATGACCGCGATGCCAAGTGTTTTCAGTTCTCGGACATACTGCAGGCTCTCAACGGTATTTCGGGCGAATCGGCTGACCGATTTCGCAAGTATTATGTCAATACTCCCGCGTCGGCAGTACCGTATCATCTTGAGGAACTCCGGGCGTTTCTTCGCTTGAGTTCCGGAGATACCCTCATCTGCAAACACCTTTACCTTTTTCCAGTTGTTGTGGCTTGCTATGTACTCATCGTAGTATTTACACTGCGTTTCATAGCTGTTAAGCTGCTCGTCCTCGTCCGTTGAGACACGACAGTAGGCTGCAACGCGCTTTATGACATTTTTATTCTTATCTTTCTCGCACTGCGGCTTGGCGGGAATGACCGTTACCCGCATCTTGCCGTCAGTCGTTGTAGGTATGGTCGGTGTTAGCATCGCTGTCACGCTCCATTGATCTGTATTTTCTTGTCATTGACCAGCACGACGTTGACCGTGCCGCTGTCTATGACTATATGCTTAATGACCTGTTGGGTCAGTTCCATATCAAAATCCTCGGTCTTGCTTTGCTTCATGAGCAGATCAAGCAGAGGAGCCGTCTTGTCGCGGTCATCGTATGTGAAGCTGTAATACCGCATTGATACCGCCCGAAGTATATCCGTCATGAGCTTGTCCGCATCGGCGGCAGGATCGTTCATCTGCTCCTTTATCTGTTCTTCCGCAATTGTAAGCTGTGGAGTGGGCTTGTATTCAATGCTGTCGGTCGGTGCCGCAAGTGTCGGCTCGGCTATCAGCATATTCATCACCGTAACCGCCAGTCGCTTTATATCGCTCACGCTTAAACGCTTGCATTCGGTATTCCGACCGTATTCTATAAGGCTTCGCAGGTACTTGGTCTTGTTGTCCACCGGAAGCGCCGTCTTTCCTTTTTCGGTTTTAATGGCATTTGCGCGGTCGAAGGTGTCCTGATCTATGATCTGCGGATATGTATCATCGCCGAGATACCGCTTGTTTTCAAGTATCCGGCTGACCATATTCTTGTTCCACAGAGGTTTATTCGCATTGTAAGGCACAGCGATCTCGGCGACAATGCTTTTCAGAGACATTCCGTTCAGATACATCTCGAATATCTGACGGACAGCTTCGGATTCCGCAGGATCGGCAATGTACTTGCCGCCGCGCATCATATATCCGAACGGAATGTTTCTGTTGCATTTCATAAGCGTTACCGCCTTTCTATGGTTTCCGTGAACTCCACACCGCCGATGAGCCTGAACACTATCTCTTTCTCGGACAATGCAGTTATTTTCTCGACCATCAGTCCGAACACGGTTTCATCGAATTCTGTCATTACTTCGTGTTCGTTTAGTATATCCATGAGATCGGAGAGCTTGTCCAGAGTGCTGACGATGCCGTCTGTGTCACAGGCTGCGGTCATGAGGTCTTTCAGCCGCATGATCTTCGCTTCGATCTCTTTTTTCTGTGCATTGTATATATCATCGGAGAAGAGCCCGCCGCTGTGCAGTCGGGTGATCTGATTCATTTTCTCACGGGCTGCCATAAGCTCGGTGCGTGAAGCGAGTATCTGCTGATTCCCGCATTGTTTCTTCATTATCAAGTCCTCAAGCTGCCCAATTGCGGGGGAGATGATCTCTTGCCCGAACCGTTTCAGCTTGTTGAACATCCTTATGTATGCATCCTGTATCGCAGTTTCAGGGATAGGCTTCATAGGGCAGTTCTTGGAATTCTTATTGTGATAGTTACACACCCAATATACTATGCCCTTGATAACTATACGTTTGAACGAATGCCCGCAATGACTGCACACGATCTTTTTGGTAAATATGTATTGATATCCCTGCGGGTTATTATTTTCACGCCGTTTCAGCAGCTCCTGCACCGAATTGAATGTATCCCTGTCTATTATAGGCTCCTGAGTTCCTTCGACGTAGTATCTCGGCAGCTCACCTTTATTGAGTTTCTTCTTGAAAGGAAGAGTATCGGTGTTATATTTCTTTTGGAACAGGGAATCGCCGATATACCTTTCGTTTCCTAAAATATATCGTACCTTCGTGTAATTCCACGATTCTCCGGTTTCTTCCGAAAGCGTTTCTGCAATCGTCTGAACTCCCAACCCGTTAAGATAATCGGAAAATATCCTGCGTACCGTGTCGGCGGCTGGCTCATCTATCAAGTGTTTTCTATCTTCGTATCTATATCCATAAGCCGATGAATGGTTGATGTATGTTCCGTTCTGCATACGCTTCTGTATGCCCCAGCGCATATTTTTCGATATGGACAGCGACTCGTTCTGCGCCACCATACCGAGAAGTGTTATCATCGCCTCGCCATCGGTCTTGTTAGTATCAATGTTGTTTTCCTCGAAGTAAACGGATATTCCGAGCTGCTTCAGCTCTCGTACCGCCTCGAGGCAGTCTTTCGTGTTCCGAGCGAATCTCGTTACGGATTTTACTATAACTCTGTCAAATTTGTGTTTGCGGGCATCGTTCATCATTCGGTTGAACTCGTCGCGTTTGTCCGTGCAAGTCCCTGTGATGCCCTCGTCTGCGTAAATGTCTATAAGTATCGTGTCTGTGCTGTTTGCAGCTATCTGATTATAATATCTGTACTGCGCCGAGAAGGAGTGAAGCTGATCGTCGCTGTCGCTCGACACTCTTATGTATGCCGCAAGTCGTGTAATGATCTTCACATCGGTTGCAGCCTGTATCTTTGTTACTACCATGCGATCATTCCTTCCTCCGTATTTATTACAGTACACAATACCACTTTTCCGACCGTATTGGAATCACTAATGTGGACAGATTTATCTCTTTTTGCCTGTGCAGTTTACCTTTAATCGTGCGGAAAGCAATTCCGCGTGTTTTTGGGATATTTTATCCTCGCGCAGCAGCTTTTCTATGTACTGCAGGCATAACATATTTACAAGTTCGGCTTTAACGCCGGTAAGTGTGTATATATCGGTTCTCATTTTTGTTCTCCGTAAAAATAAAGACCGCAGCCCTGCAATATTACAGGGCTGTGATCCTATCATATATATCAGCGGAACAGCAATAACCGTTCCGCTGTATTGCCTGTAAGTTATTCCGGCATATTTGTCCCCGACACCCCTGCCTGAGCGCTTGCGCTCCTGGGAATATAACGGGTTGCCGTTGGCTCGGCATCATGGGACTCTCACCCCCGCATGGTTCTCATGTGGCTGCCCCCATTGTGTGAACTGTGGCTGGACAGAAGTATCATTGTACCCTCTTGCTTGTCGTCGCAATACGGTGACAGCCGGTCATCGTCAGAACAATGGTTTCGCACAGCGTCTGTTCTCAGTCGGAAAAAAGAATCGTAAATATGGCATAAGCTGCCTGAGCTTGTCCGCTATTGGAATACGCATAGTGCGAGTATTGTTCTCTCTGCTTTGCCCGCAGGCAACAAGAAGGAATGTACCCGATATACTGCTATTCAATTTTCAAAGAGCAACAGGGGAGAAAATATTAGTCCCCTCAATACTTCAGGAACGCAGAACGGGTTTTGATACCCCCTAATTTGAAAAAAATCAATGATTTTTCAAATATTTGTTCAACTTTGCCAAAATCTTATTCTTGTGTTTGTGAACATTTTTCTGCGAAATGCCGAACTCGTCTGCAAGGTCACGTTCGCTCCTTCCATCGAAAAACAACGCCTCAATTATGTACCGCTCCCTCTCGGTCAACTGTGCAAGAGCCTGATGTACCGTAACGGCAGTCTCAAGAGCAGCTATACTGTCATTTGTGTCCTCAATCTCTACTCCAAGTTCCAGAAGCCTTTCCAAAGAGTCCTCACGGCACAAAATAAACGAGACCTTTTCGTTCTTTGCATCAACATCTATCCTGCCGAATTTCTTTTTGCGAATCAGTCTCCGCTCGCTCTCTGGTTCTGTCACATAAAGCCTGTATACTTCCTCGGTCACCTCGATCTCTTTTCCTCCGCAGGTTACCTTATATTTTTTATCATTCATTTTAAAAATCCTCCGATTAGTCTTGTTGCGTAGCGCGATGCGTTTGCATCCGCGCTTTCTTCAAAAACTGATCGGAGGACGGAGGAGCCCTGATATTGTAGTATAAAACGCCTGTTTTCTTCGTCAAAATGCTGATTTTCTTATTTCCCGACACTTTATCGGCATAAAAAAGAAAATCCGATAAAACAATTCGACAGCTTTCAACTGTTCTCGATAAATTTTTGTATCGAACACAGTTGAAAGCTGTCGAAAAAAATATAGGCGCAAGCAGCTTGAACGCCGCTTGCGCCGAATTATTCGATTGTGGTTTCTTTTGCCTGCCTTTTTTTCGAGCAAGGTAGATAGATAGTAATATCATTTTATTTTTTCGATCTGAAAATTATGTTTTTATAATAATGCGTTTCAAAACGCCTTTATCATTCCCGCAAGCCCTTTCCTGCACATTATCTTTATCCGTTCGGGATTGTTGAGAGTTTTGAAGCCTTTCGTATTCGACCATTCTTCAAGTCTGTAAGCCGCAACTGTCAGAAGTTCGGATACCGCGTCACTCACCTTCGGAGACAGATCTTTCGTATAGAAAGTGAGCCGTCCGCCGCTGCCTTCAATAATACCCATAAAGCGCAGGAACCACTCAGCCTTGTAAAATCCGAAAGCCTCATACATTCCGATGAAGTCCGCCATTACCTCGTCGTGCAGGATATTGTTTGTTATGCCGTAGGTCTGCTTTGTGAAATAATGGGTACATTCGTGCCCGCGCCGCAGTATCAGCGATTTTTCTGCCCAATCTTTTTCGTCATCAAGACCAAGCTCGGCGGCAGGTACATTGCTGTAGGGCTTTGCCGAAAGAATGATAAACCTTGTAGTCTTACCCGACAAGAACATAGCACCGGTTTTTTCGAGCCCTTCTGGCCGTTCTCCCTTGTATCCGACATTAGTGACGAGCTGCTCGAAATCGGCGGTGTCACGGACATATATTATCGGTATCTTTCCCGCAAATGACATATACATTTTTATCCCGATGCTATCCGGGGAATTGAATGCGACAGGTCGTTTCGGACAGACCTTTGTATTTATTGCGCTTGCAGCTCCGAACAGGTCGGAATAGTATATTATGCTGTCCCACACTTTCAGAAAATCTGTGTCCGGCTCTATGATCTCCGGGCAGCCTTCAAAGCGGTTGGCTATATAAGCGGAGAATTCAACCTGCTCAGCTTCATTTAGAGCGTGTTTGGATATAATATCAGACATTTCCATTAATCTCAGCCTTCCGTTCTATTGCTTTTATATTATGACAATTATGTATTGGTCATCACCGACAATGCTGCATATCTGCTGATTGGCACATACGACGTGTAAGCTCATAATCAGCCTTGTTTGTCAGCAGCCGCTCCTTGTACCGAGTAAGTCCTTTTCTTCCAAAGCTTTGCGATAACCGCAAACAGAGGCTTTGTCAAAAGATCGTATTCTCCTCTGCTTTGAAACAGTTTTCCGGAAAATCACCGAATGTTCCGCTCATACACGAATGTATCGAAGGCACTCCGTTTGCGGTCCAAGCCGAATGATACACGGTTATGTCACTGTATCCGATGATGAGCTTTCCCGAAGTCTTTATCAGGTCTCCCGATAATTTGTCAGCGACTTCCGACGCGCCGTACCCGCCGCGCACACAGAAGATCACTTTTATGTCGGGATCTTTGAGCGCCCATTAAAGATCTTCCATTATATCATCAAGTGTTCGGGTCTCTGCGCATACATTCTTTCCTTCTACCGGTTCATATCCCCATTCTTTCAGTCCTTTTATGACCGTATCCGCTTGTTCCTGCTGGGAAGCGCAGACGATGAGATAGAGTTCAAAACCTTGAAAAGTATCGCAGGCAGACCGCTTGATGTCGATGAGATAAGAAAGGAATGATTGGGACTGTGAGAGTATTGCTTGACACAAACGTTGTTCTTGATTATCATCGGCGGATATTGTCAAACACAAATGCCTTTCTTTTATTCTGCCGATTTGAACAAAATGAAGTTTAGCCTAAAGCCTAAAGAGATATTACAGTTTTTGCGTTCTGATATTTGTGATAGCGCACTGGTCGCCTGTCAACGCAACATATATGTCATCGTTGCCGTCAAGTATCGTGGTGGTGCTGTTTATGACAACTCCGGCGTTCTCTGCGCTGAGTGTGATGACATTCTTTTCCCTGTTAATGGAAATCGTGTAGTCAAGTCCCTGCTTATTCATTTCGAGCCACGCGTTCCACCCCGGGAAATCCTTTGTCTGCTCAACGTTGACTACGTTTTCGACCTGTTCCTGTGATTCCCAGTTCTCGCCGGTCATCTTCAGCAGCAGATATTCGCGGAAATCCGCACCTTTGACATGACCGCCCCGTGCCGAGAAGACGCAGATATACGGACAATGCCATACAAGCCGAGCCGTGGGATAGCTCACGGAATGGAACGAGAGCGTCAGCCCGTCCTTGACCGGTATGCCCAGCGTAGCCTCAAAACGCGGCCCGTCGATCTCGATATTCGGGATATCTCCCTGCGGGCAGTCCTTTATGTAGCTTATTTCCTCCGCGATGCGCGGGATAGAGTCGGGAGAGGTCTCGAATTCCTCGTTATTGACCATTATGTTGTGTATCTCACAGTGCTCGCCGCCGAGCGAAACGAACGTGTAGCGCGCGGTATCCGGCAGAGCGAGTATCACATCAAACATCCGCAGTTCGTTTGACACGTGTAAGAGCATATGGTCACGATTACGGACAGCTTCTATCTTGTACTTCTGTCCGGATATGGTGTCACCGAGACCGGGCTGCTCAATATCAGTGCCGCCCTCGCATATCCGAAGCTCGGCTTTTCTCACGCCTCCCTTTGTAAGCTGACCGTCAAGCCTTATCCTCGCGTACTCGAAATACAGAAGATACTTGTTATTCTCATCGCCGGGGTGAACTTTGCCGTCAAGAGAATCGAAAACTATCAGCGAAGGAAGGCTCTCGTTTTCGGGGAAATCGTCATACGGTTGGCTGCAAAGGCGTATCATAGTCTTTCGCTTTGTGATATTGATGCCCTCAGTGCAGTCGTGATACAGCGAATCACAGCGCAGTCCATCAGTCGTCGCTACATTTGCGCCCGTTATGCTTTCTTTCATGCGGTATTCGCTGTCAGCATCTATCATGTGTATCATTATTCTCGCGTAATCGGGGTCAAACTGTATGCCCGTACCCTTTGCGAGCTCCTCGCGAACTATGTGCTGCGGGATAGCATTACGGTAGCTTCGGTTCGAGGTCATCGCGTCATAAGCGTCCGCAACGGCGATAATACGCGCGATATCGGGGATCTCCTCACCCTTGAGACCCTCGGGATAGCCTCTGCCGTTATAGCGCTCATGGTGATAGTGCGCACCGATGCTGAGCCACGGTATTCGGCTTATGTTCGAAAGTATCTGGCTGCCCATGACGGTATGCTGCTTTATCTGCTCGAATTCCTCATCCGTGAGCCGACCCGGTTTTGAGAGAATGGATTTGCGCACTCCTATCTTGCCGACATCGTGAAGCAGAGCCGTATAGTAGATATTTTCGCACTCGTCGGCGGTCTTGCCCGCGTCCTCGGCTATTCTCCTCGAATATTCAGCAACACGGACGGAATGACCGTTGGTGTAGGGATCCTTTGCGTCTATTGCGCTTGCAAGTGCTTCGGCGGTCTGCACGAACAGCTCATGCGCTTCCTTGTTCTTCCTTTCGAGCGAGGCGGCAGCCGTTCTGAGCTTGTAAGTCTTCCTCGCCTCCTTCAGACGGCCATGATACATCGCGGTACATATAGTGGCGAGCGAGATAAAGAACATGATATAGTTGAGCGTGTCTCCCGATAAGACACTGTATGTTTCGCCGGAGATCTCGATCTCCCTCATGCTGAACGTTACGCCGTCC
>JAFZOA010000738.1 GCA_017550775.1 Ruminiclostridium sp.
CCGCATTGAGCCTGTGGACTGTCTCCGCGCCGCCGTCGCCGAAGGGAACGTGGTACTCCGCGCAAAGCTTTTCGAGAGTGTATTCCGAGGAGCTTACATTGAGCAGGTACGCCGCGAGCGTCGTGTCGAACACCACGCCCTCAATGTCGCAGTTCAATGCCGTCATCGTGGATTTGAGATCGAATATCCGCTTCGGAGACGAGCCGGAAAGTTCGGACAAGTCCGCTTCCTCAGACTTGCCGTTCATATACCTGCTCACCCGTCCGAAGTCTCCGAGGATATAGTCGGGTATCGACTCGTCAAACGCGGGAACTTCCCGGACAGCGGACTCCGGGACAGTGCTGTCAGCCGCATCGTCTGCTTCATCGTCTGCCGCTTTTGCTGCTGCAGTGTCCATAATGCTCTGCGGTATTTTAAGCTTTTTGGCAAGAGCAAACATTTCCAGTTCGGTGAGTATCTCCGCAAGCTTTTCATCGTCACGCGCTCCGAAAGTGTAATGTTCAGGGCTCGTTTCGACAGGAACGTTTTTCACTATCGTTCCGAGCATACGCGACAGCTCCGCGCTTTCCCTGCCATCCCTGAGCTTGCTTCTTACCGACTCGGTAACGTCTATGGCATCGAGCTGTGCGTATATATTATCAATGGTGTGGTACTGCTGTATAAGCGCAAGCGCGCCCTTCTCGCCTATGCCCCTGACACCGGGGATATTGTCGCTGCTGTCGCCCATGATCGCCTTTACTTCAAGCATCTCCGCCGGCGTGACACCGTAAACCTCTGCTATCTTCGCGGGGGTGTACAGCACATCGTCCTTGTTAGACGCGAGATTGACATACACCTTGTCGGTGATGAGCTGGAAGGAATCGCGGTCGCCGGTGGCTATGATGCACTCGCCGCCCGACCGCTCGCACGCCTCCGCGAGGGTACCGAGAATGTCGTCCGCCTCATAGCCCTCGCACTCCACAACCTTCACGCCGAGAGCACGGAGTATGTCCTTGACAAACGGCATCTGCATCGCAAGCTCGTCCGCCATTTTCCTGCGCCCGGCTTTATAGCCGTCGTAGGCTTTGTGCCGGAAGGTGGGCGCTTTAAGGTCAAAAGCAGCAGCAGCTCCGTCGGGAGCGTACTTGTCGATAAGCTTCAGATAAATGTTCATAAAGCCGGTGACCGCGTTCGTGTACACGCCCTTCTTGTTGGACAGGGTCTTTATTGCGAAGAATGCGCGGTTGATGATGCTGTTTCCGTCTATTACCAGAAGTTTCATGTCGTATATATCCTTTCCGCGTGAGCCGCTTTGCCCCGGCTCTCACAATTACTCGCATACTTTATATTGTACCATACTTCCCGCTCTTTTTCAACACAATTATGGGTGCGGAGGTAAAATTTTATGCATTTCGTGTTTTTTTTCGTAAACCGATTGATTTTTGGTGAGAAATGTGTTATTATAAAGTGTATGATTATTTCTTCACAGGAAAGGAATTGATTGATATGGCTAAAAGATGTACACGATGCGGGAATTTCCTCATGGACGACGAGCGCTTCTGCACACGCTGCGGTGAGAACGTGTCAAACGTTATGCCCGAAGCGTCATTTAATCCGCAGGACAACGCCTTCGGAAGAAACGACGGCTATACCTCGCCGACAGCTCCCGCCCCCGCACCTTACACGCAGAACTATAATACATACGCACAGCCCGCTTACAGACCCGCCGAGGAGGAAATGTCGCTCGGCAAGTGGGTGCTAACTATCATCGTTACCACCTTCTTCGGCATCATAAGCCTTATCTTCCTCTTTGTATGGGGCTTCGGCGACGGTCCCACCAGCAGGAAGAACTACTGCAAGGCTATGCTTATCGTCGAGCTTATTTCTATCG
>JAFZOA010000064.1 GCA_017550775.1 Ruminiclostridium sp.
ACCCCCGACCTGCTGAAATACAGCGACACCGTGCTCAACCGCTCGACATATCAGATCTCCTACGGTGACAAGTCAACAACTCTGAGCGGACGTGAGTTCCAGATTGCGGAGATGCTGATGCAGAACCCCTGTATCATAATCTCCACCGAACAGCTCATAACCCATATCTGGGGCTGGGAAGCCGATGTTGACACAAGCGTCGTATGGGTGCATATCTCGAATCTCCGGAAAAAGCTCGAATCGGTCGGAGCCCCGATCGAGATACGCTTCGTGCGCGGCGCGGGATATATCATGGAGGCGAAGAAATGATACAGTCCCTCCGACGAAAATTCATTGCTATAATGGCGGTCGCGCTCGCGGTAGTTTTTGTCCTCATTGCGGGACTTTTGTTCCTTCTCGTCGCCGTTATGACGGACAGAGCCGCCGATCAGCTCACCGATACCATTTCTCTTAACGGCGGTACTTTTCCCACCCCCGCAGTACCTCCCTCCGCTCCTATGCGTGAGCCCGGCTCGGGGCCTCCGGCGGGCGCTTTCCCGTCATTCGGGACACCGGATATGATAAACGCGGAATCGTCGTTCAGCACACGCTTTTTCATCGTCACAGCCGACAGCGCGGGAAATATCGAGAGCGACAATACCGACTCCATATTCTCGGTCAACAGCGATACCGCCCGGGAATATGCCGGTCTCGTACTTGACAGCGGGAACGAGCGCGGCTGGATAAACGGCTTCCGGTACAAACTCAGCAGCTTCGCCGACAAGCAGATGCTGATATTCGTTGACGGCTCACTTTACCTCTCGCTCGGAAGGACGTTCTTCCTCTCCGCGACAGGTGTGCTGCTGGTAATACTGCTGATCGTGTTCGTTTTCGCGGTATTGTTTGCGGGTAAAGTGGTCAAACCAGCCGCCGAGAGCTATGAAAAGCAGAAACAGTTCATTACCGACGCAAATCACGAGCTCAAAACTCCGCTCACCCTCATAATGACGAACATAGAGATATTACAGGAGGAGACGGGAGAGAACGAGTGGCTGTCCGACATACGCTCCGAGAGCGAACGAATGTCCGAGCTTGTGAACGAGCTCGTAGCGCTGTCACGGATGGACGAGGAAAGCACCCCTATGCAGTTCTCGGATATCGACCTTAGCGAGATACTTTCGGACATGGTCTCGGAATACGAGCATCAGTCCGCCGCGAGGGGACTTTCCATAACGGAAAGCATACAGAAGAACGTGGTCTGCACCTGCGACGAGAGCATGATAAGACACCTGTTCTCTATCCTGCTCGACAATGCCGTGAAATACTGCGACAAGGGCGGCGTCATAAACGTGCGGCTCGAAAAGAAGCTCCATATCACGCTTTATGTCGAGAACACGTTCGAGGACGCGGAGAACACCGAGCTTGACCGCCTGTTTGACCGGTTTTATCGCTCGGATAAAGCGCGTACCGCCGGGAGCGGTTACGGCATCGGTCTTTCCCTTGCAAAGTCGATAGCTGCAAAGCACAAGGGACACCTTACCGCCTATCGCAGGGGGAAGTCGGTTATAGGCTTCAAAGCCACGCTGAAATGACAGTTAAGATACCCTGCCGCCGTCAGGTATCGGAGCGGGTAGCAGTCCCCACACTCATAAAACCATGTTATTTTTTGCCGGTATGATATGAAATTTTGAAAAATCCCTTGAAATTTAAATGATTTTGTAGTATAATAGAATAGATTTTGAATTACTGAACCGAAAAGGGGTTTTATAATGTCAGGCATATCATCACCCGTCCTTATGGCGGAAAACCTTGATTGGGGTCTTGTAGGCTCAACAGTAGTAACGGGACTTGTAGTCGTATTTCTCATACTCGCTGTCCTTGTCGGCTTTCTGTGGCTGTTCGGAAAGATCTTCAAGGCAATAAACGAACAGGATACATCGAAAAAGGACAAAAAGAAGGCTGAGATAAAGCCCGCGGCTCCCGCAAAGCCGGCCGCCGCTCCTGTGACAAATACCTCGGTCGAATCTTCCGATGATGATGAGTATATCGACGAGGACGACGAAGAGATCATAGCAGTCATTGCCGCCGCGATCGCCGCGTACAGCGCACAAGACGGTAAGCAGTACCGCATAACACGCATTCAGCGGCCGAAATCGGCGCGTTCCGGCTGGAGCGCCGCAGGTGTCGCGGATAATATGCGCGGGTTTATGAACTGAGAAGGGAGTGACAGGCTA
>JAFZOA010000739.1 GCA_017550775.1 Ruminiclostridium sp.
GTTCTCGATGTGGCTCTGGTACTGCACGCAGAGCACGGCGGCGGTAACAACTCGACATTCACGACCCATGTCGTGACTTCGTCCGGCACAGACACATACTCTGCGATAACCGCGGCGCTCTGCTCGCTCAAAGGCCCGAAGCACGGCGGCGCGAACCTGAAGGTAATGGGTATGTTCGACGAGCTCAAGGCCACGGTAAAAGACTGGAACGACGACGACGAGATCACCGCATATCTCCAGAAGCTTCTTGACAAGGAAGCTTTCGACAAAAGCGGCCTTATCTACGGTATGGGACACGCAGTATATGCGATCTCGGACCCGAGAGCCCAGATCTTCAAGCGCTACGTCGAAAAGCTTGCGGCGGAAAAGCAGAAAGAAAAAGAATTCTCGCTTTATTCGTCGGTAGAACGTCTCGCCGCAGAGCTTATCGCGAAAAAACGCCGCATCTACAAGGGCGTCAGCGCGAACATCGACTTTTACAGCGGATTCTGCTATTCCATGCTCGGACTTCCGCTTGAGCTGTACACTCCGCTTTTTGCTGCGGCGCGCATCTCGGGCTGGTCGGCGCACAGGATAGAAGAACTTGTCAACGGCAAGAGGATAATCCGTCCGGCGTATCTCAACGTTCAGCCGAGAACGCCGTACACGCCGCTGAAAGAAAGATAAAACGCCGCAAAGGGGTGAGAAAATGGGGTTTGAGGAACAGCTTTCCGATATTTCCGATTACAAGAACTGGCTCGATATAGAACCGATAGAAACAGGGCTCTCGGGCGAGCGGAAATACCATATAACGCGCAACAACGGCATTGAGCTGATACTGCGCACCTCGGGCATAGAAAACTATAAGCGTCACTGTGACAGCGCTATGTTCGCCCAGTACATACACGACAAGCTCGGGCTCAATATGAATATGCCGATAGAAGTCGCCGCGTGCTGCAGCGACACGCTCGCATATACGCTCTACACCTGGGTGGACGGGCTCGACGCGGATTCAAAGATACTTAATCTGCATACTCCGGAACAGGCGCGCTTCGGCGAAAAGGCGGGGGCTCTGCTCCGGAAGATACACAGCGTAAAAGCGCCGAAGAACGTGCTTCCGTGGGACGCGTACTATAACCAGCGGCTCGACGAGATTATCGGGAAATTCCGCCTTATCCGCGTCCGCTACGCCGGCGACGACGAGACGATAAACTTCATCGAGAGCAACCGCGGGCTTCTTAAGGACAGACCGCAGACCGCAATACACGGCGACTTCCGTTCGGGAAACCTCGTGATAACGAATTACGACGAGTTCGGCGTTATCGACTTCGGACGCTGGTGCTGGGGCGACCCGTACATGGATTTCCAGTGCATTCGCCGCTCCTGCAGCGCCCCGTTCTCACGCGGGCAGATAAACGGTTACTTCGAGGGCGATATACCCGGCGACTTCTTCGCGCTTATGGCGCTTTATACCGCAGCAGACACCGTCCGCCGCATCTGCGAGGCCTATGACCACAGCCGCGGTA
>JAFZOA010000740.1 GCA_017550775.1 Ruminiclostridium sp.
AGGCACCCCCGGAATCCTGGGACGGCGGCTCCGAAGAGCTTGAAGAAAAGCGCCGGGAGTTCGGCGACGCGAACAGGCTCTATATGTGCCCGAGCTGCGGAGCCGCAGTCATCACCGACTCCGATCTCGACGCGTCGGCTGAGTGCTACTACTGCCACAGCCCCGTCGTGCTTTCCGGAAGGCTCTCCGGAGACTTCCGCCCCGACCTCATTATCCCGTTCAGGAAGACCCGCGGAGAAGCGATAATGGGGTTCAACGAATGGACGAAAAATCGCAGGTTCTTCCTTGCGAAGGGCTTCGGAAGCCCCGAAAGTCTGAACAAGATACAGGGTATTTACATACCGTTCTGGCTCGCGGACTGCTGCGTTGAAGGAAAGATGTCCGCGGACTGCTACAAGACCATTTCCACCGTCAGAAAGGGAGACTACACCTACGTCACCGAGTCCAAGCACCTTGCCGTGCGCGAGGGCAGCATGGTGTTCAGGGGAGTTCCCGCCGACGCGTCCTCACGAGCCGACGACGCTCTCATGGACAGCATCGAG
The DNA here is from genome assembly GCA_017550775.1 of Ruminiclostridium sp. Next base: position 543 of record JAFZOA010000740.1, read on the forward strand.
CCGTTCAACTACGGCGAGCTTGAGGAGTTCGATATGTCCTACCTCTCCGGTCACAATGCCCAGCGTTACGACGTTACCAAGGAACAGGTATTCCCGCGTATCGACATGAGAGTCAAGGAAGCCGCCGAACAGGTATTCACGTCGGATATCACCGGCTACAGCCGCACCGTCGTCACACACAAGGACTTCCGCATCACCAACATGAATTACAGACAGGCGATGCTCCCAATGTGGTTCCTTACATACTTCTACAAGGATAAGCTGTACTACTTCGCAATGAACGGTCAGACCGGCAAGTTCGGCGGAATACTCCCGATCAACAAGCTCAAGCTCGCACTGGTATCCTTCGGTATCCCGGCTGTGATCGCGGTGATCGGCCGGATAGTGATGCTGTTTCTGGGAGGTGAGTGATGATGAAGATGAAAAGAAGTCTTTGCTCCTTCCTTGCGGTATTTTTTGTCTGCGTATGCGTGTTCTGCGTACCGGCGGCAGCAGATAACGGCGGTTCGGTACACCTGCTCGACTATGCGGACGTAATACACCCCGACAACGAGAAGCAGATAATGGAGAAAGCCGAGGAGGTCGCGGAACACACCGGCTTCAACATAGTGATTGTCGCCGCTGATGATATCGGCACACCTAAGACCGACGCTCATGTGGTAGAGTACGCCGACGACAAGTATGAGGAGCTCTGCGGTATCAACACCGACGGCATACTGTTCCTGATAAACTGCGACACCAAGTACGACTACATCTCCACCAGCGGCGTCTGCATAAACTATTTCAGCGACGCGCGCATTGACCAGATCTTCGATGACATCTGGGATTATCTGAAGGAAGAAAACTACGCACAGGCGGCGTATTCCTTCGTACTGCGCGTGGATAAATACTACAACGCGGGCAAGGCGAACAACCAGACCGAGATACTCGGGCGCGAGGTGGATCTCAACATCGCCGTCATACTCGGCGGAATGTTCATACCCATGGTGTTCGCGCTTATCGTGGGCTTTGTGGTATTCGCGGCGTTCAGCGCGCAGTACAGGATGCAGAAGCCCGGCACGCGCAACTACATACTTGACAACTCGATAGCTTATGACCGGAAGCTTGACGAATACATAGGCACCAACGTGAACCGCATATACACTCCGAGAAGCAGTTCTTCCTCCGGTCACAGGAGCGGCGGCAGTCATCGCAGTTCGACACATCATTCACACAGCGGCGGAAGGCACGGAGGCGGCGGAAGACACAGATGAGATA
>JAFZOA010000741.1 GCA_017550775.1 Ruminiclostridium sp.
ACTTGCACCGATAGTTGCGTCAAGTCTCCTCACCTTGCGTCAGCAAGCTTTCGGAGCCTTTCCTTACTCTCGGTACAACTATCTCATTTTCTCTTTTCAAAGCGGTTTTTAGAGGTGCCCTATATCTTTAAAGGGTCAGATCAGGGTAAATCTCTTTGTCGTGCCGTCGCCGACAGTCTCGTTCCACATCTCCGCCGGCCGCGTCCACAGTCCATGCTCTCCGTACAGCGCCCGGTACACTACCATAGGGGCGAGGGTCTCGGAGTGCCGCGCTATCCCTATGACCTCGTACTCGTTTCCCTTGTAGTGGCGGTACTTCCCCGCGGGAATGGCGGTGAGCGCTTCTTCGTAAGTCATGTCGTTCTCCTTTATGCGGCTATATACTGTCGCGTTCGATCTGGTTGCGTATCTCCTGCATACGGTAGTCAAGGTCGTTTATCCCCTCGGCGCACTCTTTCAGCTTTGCGGAGATCTCCGCCGGGTTCTTGACGTTGTGCTTGTATCTGAGCTTGTGTTCGAGCGATGCCCAGAAATCCATTGCGATCGTGCGGAACTGTACCTCGGCTTTCATTATCTTCTTTCCTGTGGACAGGAAGATCGGTATGCCGATGATGAGATGAAGGCTGCGGTAGCCGTTGGGCTTCGGCTCGGCGATATAGTCCTTGCGGGTTATGAGGGTTATGTCGTCCTGTGCGCAAAGTATATCTGCGATCGTGTAGATGTCCTCGGGGAACGAGCAGATGACACGCGCGCCCGCTATGTCGTTGAGGGTGTTCTCGATGTTCTCTATCGTCGGGGAGATGCCCTTGCGGTGCATCTTCTCAACGATGCTCATGGGGTCCTTGACGCGCGTTCTTATCGATTCTATCGGGTTGTAGTTGTACAGCGTGGAAAACTCATCGTTGAGCACGTTGAGCTTTGTTTCAAGCTCGCGCAGAGCACATTCGTTCTGCATCATAAGCTCGATGAAGGGCTTTGCGCTTTCGAGCAGCTCGGCTGTTCTTCCCGAGCCGATCATGTCGCCGAACTCGACGGACGGCACGATCTGTGTGTTTTCGTTCATATCGGGGCTCCTATACTATATTAATATCCTGTCGTGTCACGGCAGAGACAGTTGTTCTCAATTCAATTATAACACCCGTCAGCATAAAAATCAAGGCTGAACGGGAACACTTTTGCGGCATTTGTGTAATGTTTACGCAAAAGTTACAATTTGTAACTTTTTGAGATATTTTGTAACCGCATTGTAATAATTTTTTACCGGATTGTAATTGCATTTACGATACGGATGTATTATAATAAAAGTGCAGAAAAGAAATAATTACTACGATTTCATCTCATTTATCCTGAGTTATCCTTCCATAATGACATTGCCCCGAGCGTCAATGCTTGGGGCAATGTCTTTTTTGCGTTTTAAGCCCCGTCAGCGCTTTCTTGCGAGCTTCTTTGCTTCATTGGAGGTATAGACCACCTCCGCGTAGATCGCCGCGACTATCTGGTAGAGCTCCTGCGGGATAGATTCGCCGGAATTGAGCATGACGAGCAGAGCCGCGGTGCTGTCGTCGCGGTATATCGGTACGCCGTTCGCGTCCGCAATATTGACGATGCGCTGTGCGAGCTCTCCGAGACCGGAAGCTACGACGACGGGCGCGTAGTTGAGGCTCGGGTTGTATTTGAGTGCGACGGCTGCCTTCTGACCGTAGTTTTTACGCCTTGACATTTAATCCCGCCCTCCTTTCGCTGAGCTTGGGGAATATCTGAGTGAGGTTGTGGGGTTCTTTGAGAACTCCGGTGCTGAAATCCGAGATCGAGTATTTCGTGCTTGCGGCTATGCGGTTTATCTTCTCGACGATAGGGCCGATGTTGCGCGAGAAGCTTGACGGGTGGAGCAGGTTGACCCTTACCGTCTTGTCGTTGGCGTACACGTCCACCTCGAAGCGGCCGTAGGTGTCCACGTCGAAGGTGAGGAAGAGGTGGTGGTGGCTTCCGCTTCCGCCTCCGGTAGCGCCGGACTCGTCGTTGTTATCCACCCAGAGCTCTCCGAAAGCGTGGGTGTTCTCTACCTGCACCGGGAGAATGTAGTGGGCGAGGGGAGTCATGACCCCGGGCGCGTTTATCATGCTCTGGAGCAGGTTGGAGGCGTTGAAGCTGTCTATGGATTTGAGAGCCGGGTGGTTGATGTTCTTCTCAACGAAGTCGGTGAGCGCCTGAATGGAGCTGGACTTTTTCTGCTGTGCCTGTCGCATGACCTGCTGAGAGATCTGCTCCTGTTCATCGGGCGGATAGCGGTCGATACGGTCGTCGCGGTCATCGTCCATGTGGCTCACCGCTTCCTCAAGCACCTCATAGACCTTGTCGCGCAGGGTGCTGTCCGGCATTGCTTCAAGGAAGTTGTTGAGGAAGTCCACCATCTGTTCGGGAGTGTTGATCTGCGAGAGCTGGGAATCAAGCGCCTGACGGACATTGTTGTCTTCAATGAGCGAGCCGAGCACAGCCTTTATGGTCTCTTCCGGACTTGCGGTACCGTTGTTGAGCAGATTTATCGCTCCGGTGAAGTCCATTTCGTCCAGACCGGACTGAGCTATATAGTCATTATTACCAAGAACATTTGTAAGATATGCTGAAATTTCTTGATTGGGTTGGTACTCATTACCTAAAATATCATTTTGCCCTTGATTTTTTTGTTCATTTGTAGTATAATCGTTAAGAGGAATGTTCTGTGCGGGTGTTTGTGCCTGCTGTTCCGGGGGAAGCTGCTCCGTTTCGGAGTACTGCTGAGCCTGCATCGGAGCGCCATTCTGTCGGGGTTCCTGATCGTCATTGATCGCGAACTGCGGCGCGAAGCTGTTTCCGAGCTGCTCGTCGATGTTCTCCTCGAAGACCTGTTCCTCGAAGCCGCGCGGCATGAGGCTCGGATCCTTGTTTATCAGCTTGTTGAGAAGCTGCTCGAAGGCTTTTGAGAGCTCCGAGCGCATCTCGTAAGAGGGTACCACGGTCAGGAGCTGGCTGAAGTATTCACGGAGCATTGACGCGTTGGTATTGAATTTTGACAGATTATGTGTTACAATAGGAAGAAGAGTCTGGGTGTGGCTGTCGTTCAGGAGGCTTTCAGAGAGGTTCTGCATCAGATCTGAGGTCTGGTCGCGGAGTGCCGCGAAGTTGCTCTGAGAGCTGTCCTCGGCCCACTGGTCGGCAAGACTGCTAAGTCTCGCGGATAAGCCCTTGTTGGGTGAGAAGTACTCTGCGAGGAACCGCAGATTCGAGGATACCGCAGTGGTGATCTCCTTGCGGTTCTGCGAGAAGTTGATAGCCTTGAGCATATTGCCTATGGCTTCCTTCTGATCGCTGTCGCCGTCTTTGGCGATCTCGCGGAGCAGGTCGTAGAACTTGTCGCCCGAGAACATGGTGTTCTGCTTCTCCTGCTCGGTCATTTCCTTGACAAGCTCCTTCGCGGGGATATAGAGCGACGCGCTGAGCTGTTCGAGCTCGCCTACAAGCTCGGTATAACCGTTGAGCTTGGCGGTGCTGAGAAGATTTGTGTCGATGATGTCCTTGACGGTCTCGACTGCGAGAGTCTGGTTTTTGGAGCTCGTAATGGCAAGAGGGATCAGATCCTTCTGACCCATCGTTGTCTGGGCGTTGTTACCGGCGTTCTTTTCATTGATAGGGGCGAGCTGCTCCTGTTTTTGAGTGCCGTCAACGGAGAACTGACCCTCTCCGCCGCCCTGATCGGATTTGCGGTTGTTAAGTGCCGAGTTGCTGAACCCTTTACCCGCCGACGCTACATCGCGAATATTGGTGATTGGCATCTTTATCATTCCTTCCTTGTTGAGATGAGCCGCATATACTTTAATAAATACATTCTATCACATTTTCTCTGATTTTGCAACCCGGAATTATGGATTTTCAATAAATTTCGTAACACTTGACGAAAATGTTTGTAACAAATCACAATATTTTTACCGCAATAACGAAATATAACTGCTGGCACAGGCTATAATGCGGGTCTCCCGCTTTGATATATAAACTATAATATTATATATAAAGCCCTGTCCTAAAGACGACGGGCGGAAAGGCAATGGATTATGGCTAAAGTTGAACCCGGAATGGAAGCAATGGTCGATGTTTACATATTTGAAACAACGGCTTTGCTCGAACAGCTTGACGAGATCCTTCTCAGAACGGAGAAGGCGAACGAGTTTACCGAGGAGGATATCAACGAGATCTTCAGGATCATGCATACCGTAAAGGGCTCCTCGGCGATGATGGGCTTTGAGAATCTCCAGATGCTCGCTCATAAGGGAGAGGATATGTTCTTCATCATCCGTGAGGCTCCGGAGAAGATGACGGACGTAGGCTTCGTGTATGACCTCGTATTCCAGATGTCCGACCTGTTCAAGGCGGAGATCGACATGATCCAGAACGACGACGACTATACCGCGACCGACTTCTCCGAGATGATCGCAAAGCTCGAAAAGGGCGCTAAGATGCTCAAGGGTGAGCTTGACGAGAGTACCGCTGCCGCGGCGGAAGCTGCACCCGCAGGCGGAGCTCCCGCGGTACCGGAGGGCGTTGCTCCCGACTGCACCACAGTCCGCGTATTCTTCGAGGACGGCTGCAAAATGGAGAATATCCGTGCGTTCATGCTCATAAACAATGTCAAGGAAATGGTAGACGACGTTGAGATCGTCAAGTACATTCCCGAGGACATCGAGTCCAATCAGGACTCCGCAAATGTCATCATAGACAACGGCTTCATACTGTCGTTCAAAGCGCCCGATGTCAAGGCTGTTCTTGCCGCAATCGAGGGCTCACTCAACGTTCAGTCCTATGAGGTCATAGACGCGAGCGCCGCAGCTCCCGAGGAGAAAGCTCCCGAGCCGGCACCCGCTCCCGCACCCGCGGCTCAGGCTGCCGCTGCTGCTGCACCCGCCGCTCCTGCTGCCGCACCCGCTCCCGCTGCTCCCAAGCCCGCAGAGAAGCCCAAGGCTGAGCCTGCGAAGGCTCCCGGTGCGTCCTCCGGCGGCGGAAAGCAGAGCCTTATCAGCGTTAACCTCCAGAAGCTCGACCAGCTCCACGATATCGTCGGCGAGATCATCACCACCGAGTCCATGGTAATCTCCAACCCCGAGCTTGAAGGTCTGCGTCTCGAAAGCTTCACCAAGTCCGCGCGTGAGCTTCGCAAGCTTACCGACGAGCTTCAGGATACGGTAATGTCCATACGAATGGTTCCTCTGACCGGCCCGTTCCAGAAGATGAACAGAATAGTAAGAGATATGAAGGTCAAGCTCAATAAGGACGTTGAGCTTGTCATAGAGGGTGACACCACCGAGGTAGACAAGTCTATCGTCGATAACCTCAACGACCCGCTGATGCACCTTGTAAGAAACGCTGTCGATCACGGCATCGAGAACACCACCGAGGAACGTATCGCGATGGGCAAGCCCGCCAAGGGTACCGTAAAGCTCGCCGCTATGAGCAGCTCCGGTGAGGTCGTTATCACGATCTCCGACGACGGACAGGGGATCGACACCGAGAAGGTGCTCCAGAAGGCGGAGCGCAACGGTCTTCTCATGAAGCCCGCTTCCGAATATACCGAGCGTGAGATCCAGAACATGATCCTGCTTCCCGGCTTCTCCACCAACGAGGTAGTTACCGAGTACAGCGGCCGTGGCGTCGGTATGGACGTCGTTAAGTCCAACCTGAGCAAAATGGGCGGCTCGCTCACCGTTGAGTCCAAGAAGGGCGAGGGTACCTCCTTCATCATCAAGATCCCGCTCACACTCGCTATCGTTGACGGTATGGAGATCAAGGTCGGCGACGCGGAGTTCACCGTTCCGATCTCGGTAATCAAGGAAAGCTTCATTGTTCAGCGCGATCAGATACTCAACGACACAAGACGCGGCGAGATGATAATGATCCGCGGCGTGTGCTACCCGATGCTCAGACTCAACGAGAAGTTCGGTCTGCCGTCGGACGTAAACGACATAGAGGACGGTATAGTCCTGCTCATAGAGTCCGAGAACAGAGGTATATGCCTCTTCGCGGACAAGCTCATAGGTGAGCAGCAGGTCGTAGTTAAGCCATTCCCGAAGTACCTTTCTCAGTACGATATCAAGGGTCAGGGACTCAGCGGCTGTACGATCATGGGCGACGGAAGCATTTCGCTCATAATTGATGTCAATACCCTCATCGGGTCGCGCTAAGGGAGGCTTAAACAATGGATATTAAAGAATTATTCGCCAAGCAGGAAGAGATGAAGAGGAAAAATCTCAATGCAAGGACCGAGAAGGAGAGCGAGATCACCAAAGTCCTCACGTTCTTCATCGGAGAACAGGTCTACGGCATCGAGATCCCTATGGTCATTGAGATCATCGGCGTTCCGCATATCACCGTGGTACCCGGCATACCCTATTATATCAAGGGTATCATCAATGTACGAAGCAAGGTCGTTCCCGTTATCGACATGAGAAGCCGTTTCGGCAAAGAGGAAAAGGAGTATAACGAGCGTACCAATACCATAATCATCGAAGAGAGCGGCGTTACCGTCGGTGTCATCGTCGATGAGGTAATCGGCGTTATCCCCGTTTACCAGAAGAATATCGCAAACTCGCCCGACCGTATCGGCGTAAACGACAACAAGTTCATCAAGTACCTGCTCGAAATGCAGGACGGCATCAAGCTCGTCCTCGACGTGGCAAAGCTCATCTACGACGGAGATATGATAATCGGCGACGAGTAATGCCCGGGGTTGCGGTACGCCGCGTTTCCTGCGGATCGGTCAATATGAACAGAAGGAGAGATCCCCGCGTGGGATCACGTCATCGGCAATGCAGATAAAAATCAGTGACACGGAGTTCAACCGCCTTGTCACCTTCGTGCATGACAACTACGGGATAAATCTGTCCCAGAAGCGCGTGCTGATAGAGGGAAGACTCGGCAACGAGCTGAACAACCGCGGCTATAACGACTACAAACCGTTCCTCGACATGGTGTTCGCGGATTCGAGCGGCACCGAGGTGGTGAATCTTCTCAACAAGCTCACCACCAATCACACCTACTTCCGGCGTGAGCCCGAGCACTACGCGTTCATGAAGGATGTGTTCCTGCCCGAGATCAAGCAGAAGGCGGCTGCGACCAAGACTATCTATATCTGGAGCGCGGCGTGTTCGAGCGGTGAGGAGCCGTACACCAACGAGATCGAGATGATGGAGTTCTTCGGGGCGGACGCGGCAAGCTGGGATACCAAGATACTCGCCACCGATATCTCCCGCAAGGTGCTCGCAAAGGCACAGCAGGGGGTGTACCACGAGGACAGCATGAAGAACCTCGACCCGAAGGTCATAAAGAAGTATTTCATACCGCTTGAGAACAATTGTTACAGAGTCAATGACGAGCTCAAAAAGCGCGTCGTTTTCAAGGTGTTCAACCTCATGGATCCTATCCCGTACAAAAAGCACCCGTTCGATCTGATCTTCTGCCGCAATGTAATGATCTATTTCGACAGCGATACCAAGAATGCGCTCGTAAGGCGGTTTTATGATGTTCTTGCCCCCGGCGGATACCTGTTTATCGGTCATGCCGAAAGCATACCGCGTGACGCGACAAACTATGAATATATAAAACCGGCTATTTACAGAAAGCCGATGAAATGAACAGGGCAATTAAAGCCTGACAAAAGAAAGGGTGTATCGTAATGGCTATAAGAGTTCTTACGGTAGATGATTCTATACTTTTCAGAACCGTTATAAAGAATGAGTTCGCCAAGATAGACGATGTTGATATAATCGACACAGCCGCGAATGCCGCGGAAGCCGATGAAAAGATAATGCGCCTCAATCCCGACGTTGTTACCATGGACGTTGAGATGCCCGGTATGAACGGTATCGACTTCATCAAGTCGTTCTTACCGAAGAAGCGCGTTCCGTTCATCGTTATCACGTCTTCGCCGACCCGTGCCTTCGACGCTATAAGCGCAGGTGCCGTGGAGTTCATGAAGAAGCCGCTCGTGCATAATTCTGCCGAGATGACAGGCTTCTGCGAGAGACTCGCATCGGTGATAAGACTTTCCGCCAAGGCAAAGGTGAGACAGGCTCCCCTCAGACCGATCTCCACCCAGCCCGCCACGCTCAGCCTTCCCACCGGCGGACGCGCAAACACCGTTATCGCGCTCGGAGCAAGTACCGGCGGTACCGACGCGCTTATCGAGGTGGTAAAGCGCCTTCCCGCGAACTCCCCGCCCGTTGTGATAGTTCAGCATATGCCTGCGGGCTTCACGCAGATGTACGCGGAGAGGATCGACAAGATATGCAAGATGAGCTGTAAGGAAGCTCAGGACGGCGACAGACTCCGCCCGGGACTTATAATCCTCGGTGCGGGAAGCTATCATCTGCGACTCCAGAAGGACGCGCGCGGGTACTATGTCACCAGCAAGCCCGGTCCGAAGGTGTCGGGACACTGTCCGTCGGTGGATGTGCTCTTTGAGAGCGTAGCCGAGGCTGCGGGTCCTCACGCGGTAGGTGCTATACTTACCGGTATGGGTGCCGACGGAGCGGAGGGTCTGCTCAAAATGCGCAAGGCTGGCGCTTACACTATCGGTCAGGACGAGGCGACCTGCGTAGTTTACGGTATGCCGGCTGTGGCATTCAAGAACGGCGCAGTAATGAAGCAGCTTCCGCTTGAAAGGATTGCCGAGGAGATAATCTCGAAGATCAAATAACGGAAAAAATTGCTCCGAAAGCTAAAGTTCGGAAGGCTTCCGGACGATATTATATGTGAAGACATCAGGTTTCGACAGCGAAAGGAGCTGATCTATATGTTAAGTGTAGGAAGAGTTATGGAGCAGTCCGCGGTGACTTACGCGACCCAGCCCAAGTCGGCGGAGCAGGTCTCCGAGAAGAAGGACAGTACGCTTGCAGCCGACAGCACCGATAAGTTCGTGCAGGGGAGCGCTTCGTTCACCCCCGCGTACACCAAGGCGACAGTGACGGATAACCGCAGCGGCACTGCAAACAGCGGTACAAGCCCCGACAGCAACCATGAGGCGAATACAGCAGCCGCAAATCAGAAGAAAGTTGACGAGAATGCCGCAGTTCCGAAGAACATGAGCGCTCTCCAGCTCAAGAACCTCGGAATGAAGGACTATGTGCGCCAGATGTTCGAGGGACAGCACAAGGACGCGACCAAGACCGACGCGATGAAAGAGCTTGAGGAGATACTCAGCTCGTTCGACGAGAGTGAGCATGAGGAGGACTACTGGGGCGCGGAAAAGACCGCAAACCGTATCCTTGACTTTGCGAAGGAGCTCGCAAACGGCGACGCGGAGAAGTTCGACACCCTCAAAAACGCGTTCGAGCAGGGCTTTGCGGAGTCCGAGAAGGTTTTCGGCGGTAAGGGCAAGCTTGCGGAGGTAAGCTATGAGACCTATGACCGCGTACAGAAGGGCTTTGACGACTGGGCAAACGAGCTTGCGGGCACAACGGCGGTAGCTACAGCACAGTAAAGATGAATTAAGAAGATGAATTAAGAAGCTCCCTGCTAAAGCAGGGAGTTTTTGTGTCTCGTTACTATTACTAAAATCATAGCTATTTATAGACAGATTTGTTTTCTTCCCCCGCCTCCGGCGGGGAAGAAAACGGAAGCAGTTTTATCTCCGCTTTGTGCGAGAAAAAGTATTAAATCGAAAAAAATTTAACATTATAGCGGAAAGATGATATAAAACGCAAAATTATGATACTCAAAACAGTTCTTTTGATGTATAATAGCATCAGAAAAACAAAAACAAAGAAAAAAGATAATGTGAAGAACAGAAGAAAAAGAACAAAGAAAGAGAGATCCGGACGACAACAGCCGCCCGGGTCGTTTTTTTACTGCTTTTTCACATACAGGAGTTCCGCGATATACAGCGGTGCAGTTCCGACCGCGTAGCACAGCAGGTCGATCACGGAAAAGCTTGTTCCGATGATCGTTCGCAGGAACAGCCCGAACGCGTCACCGCCGTCTATCATACTCGCCGCACCGAGAAGCTGTATGAACTCCACCGCGAATGCAAACGCGAGCAGCACTGTGGGGAGCACCCACCCCGGACGCGGTCTGACCGGCGATACAGACCGCCAGAGAGCGTACATAAGCGGCATTATCAGTACGTCGCCGAGATACGCGCGCACCCAGCCGTCCGCGAATGCGCCGATCATGAATTCTACCGCGAGCAGCACCGCCGCTCCGATAA
>JAFZOA010000065.1 GCA_017550775.1 Ruminiclostridium sp.
GCCTGTACCCTCGCGGGGCTTCTTACCGCGCAGAGAGTCGCCGACAGCGGCGTTACCCGCGTTCGGGTATGGTCGGACGGGAAGAACGGGCTTGTCACCGTGGCGAACGACACCGGGGTCTCCGCTTTCGCGACGGACATAAACCGGAAGCTGTCCTCGGCGGTGTATGAAATGCTGACGGACAGCGGTGCAGTGCGGTACGACCTGCTCTGCGTGCTCTCCGAGAAAAAGCACAGTGCGGTGTATTCGGAAGCCTTCGACAGCGTAAGCGCGCTCGCGAGACGGTATCTTGACAACTCGGAGAACATTTACGACGTGGGCGGGAACTATACCGCCGAGGTGTACGAGGACGCGGTGCTGGCGGATATAAACGGGGTGAAGCTGCTCATTACCGACGCGGCCTGCGCGCCGACATACGGGGGCTGTGACATAGCGATATACAGCAGATACAAAAAAGCCGCCGATGTGAACATCAACGGCATTACCGTACTGTGTGACAAGCGGTACGCGGACAGCCCGTACAACGCGTATTTCCGCGACATCGAGATACGCATAGACCGGGAAGGGAATGTACTTGTCAAAACCGGGTAATATCACTGCCCCGCGTGGGTCTTCCGCCAGTCCGCGTTGGAGACGAACTCCTCTATGAACTGCTCGGTCTCCTTCTGCTCGGCGGCTTTGTATTCCTCGATCTGATGCTCCTCAAGCCTTTCGAGCTTGGACACCTCCTTCGTAGCATCGATCACCGTTTCAAGCTGCGCCTCGATCTTGCGGTTCTGCATGAGTATCTGGTGGCGCTTCATGTGGAGCTCCTGCTGCTTGTTGTTGATGTAGCGCTTGTGGACGGCGATATCGTTCGCGGTGGTGCCGCGCTCGTACAGCTCGGAAAGGTCTCGGTTGAGCTTCACGATCTCTTCAAGGATATGTTCGAGCTCGGCTTCAAGCTCTCTGAGCTCCGCCCGAAGCTCCGCAAGCGTGCCCTTCTCGGTGTCGAGAGTCTGTTCGCGGTATTCTTTCAGCTTTTGCAGCGTGAATACAAACTTCTTCATGCGCTTTCCTTTCCGCGGGTTCAGCTTACGGCTTCCTTAAGCAGCCTTATCGTCTCGGCGAGCGAGAAGCTCTCGTCCGTCCTCTGGCACAGAAAGCCGTTTATCTTGTCGATCTTGCTTATCGCCTCGTCAAGCCTCGGGTTGGTACCCGCCTTATACGCGCCTATGGAGATAAGGTCGAGATTGGAGTTGTATAGCGCCTGTAAATTGCGGAGCTTACTTGCCGCCGCCTTGTGCTCCTCGTCGCAGATTATGGACATAAGTCGCGAAACGCTGACGGAAATGTCGATAGCGGGGTAGTGGTTCTGGGCGGCGATCTTTCGTGACAGCACGATATGTCCGTCTATGATACCGCGGACGGTATCGGCGATAGGCTCGTTGGTGTCGTCGCCCTCCACGAGCACCGCGTATATGCCCGTTATGCTCCCCTTTTCAAAGCAGCCCGCCCGTTCGAGAAGCTTCGGCATCTGGGCGTATATCGAGGGGGTGTAGCCTCTCGCGATAGGCGGCTCACCGATCGAAAGCCCGACCTCACGGTTCGCCATTGCGAAACGCGTTAAGTTGTCCATCATAAGGAGTACGTCCTTGCCCTGGGACATGAAGTACTCCGCCACCGCCGTCGCCGTCATCGGGCATTTGTACCGCATCATGGCGGGCTGGTCGGAGGTCGCCACCACCACTACGGAACGTGCCATACCTTCGTCTCCGAGGTCGTTCTCGATGAACTCGCGCACCTCTCTGCCACGCTCGCCCACCAGCGCGATAACGTTGATGTCCGCCTTGACCTTGCGCGCGATCATGCCCATGAGGGTGCTCTTGCCGACGCCGGAGCCGGCGAATATGCCGATACGCTGACCCTTTCCGAGCGTGAGAATACCGTCTATCGCCTTTACCCCGAGCTCTATCGGCTCGGCTATCTTCGGGCGGGTAAGCGGGTTTACCGGTACGCCGGAGATAGAGATGCTTCCGGTGTAGTTTATCTCGCCCTTGCCGTCGATAGGCTCGCCTATCGCGTTGATGATGCGCCCGATCATAGCTTCGCCGGTCTTTACGCGGAGCTTGTCGCCGGTGTTGTCAACGATACTTCCGGGGCCTATGCCCTCGATGTCGGTGTACGGCATCAGAAGCACCTTTTCCGACTGAAAGCCCACGACCTCGGCGTATATGAAGTCCGACATATCCTTTGAGTATATGCGGCAGATATCGCCGATATTACACTCGGGACCGGAGCTTTCTATCGTCATTCCGACTATCTTCTCTATTTTGCCCATGTACCGGTACATATCGAAGCTTCCGATCTCGGAGCGAAATCCTCTCAGATCCATGCGTTACTCTCTCTCCTTTTCGGGACTGTTGCAAACATATAATCATATCAGGGAACCTCTGAAGATCCTGTTTCAGAGGTTCCCTGTAATTAATTCTCTTCTTCTTCCGTTTTCCCGGAGGAATAGACCACGTCCGGGATAGCGGTATCGTCGTCATCGTCGGGAGTGTCCTTCGCGGAAGCCTTCTTCCTTCCGCCGCCGCGCTTGGGCTTAGCCGCCTGACTCTCCTGGAGCATATCCGTCAGATTCTTGTCGCGGTATTTGCCCTTGCCGAGCTGCTCCACCATTTTGAGCTGGGTCATTACGCTCGCGTCCGTGA
>JAFZOA010000742.1 GCA_017550775.1 Ruminiclostridium sp.
CAGCAGAGAGGGTCGGGAGCAGTATGACTATGAAATAACGCAGGATATATATGCCAGACTCGGCACATTCGGCGACGATTCAGACAATGACAGACTGATCATGACTGCTAAAAGAACATATTCTTTCGAAAACACAATGTATGGTACCCTCGGTCCCGAAAGAACGGTCTGGGATGAAGAAGCCAATAATGCGATGCGGGAGACTGTGAATAAACATAAAAAATAGCTTAATATACAGAAAGAGAGTTAAATATGACTATAGAGACCGAACGACTTATCCTGCGTCCGTTCCTTGAAACCGACGCAGCCGATGTGTTTGAATATCTGGAAAAACCTGCTGTAAACTGCTTTGTTTGTATGAAGCTCAATTCTGTCGAAGAAGCGAAAGCAGAGATGAAAAAACGTACCGGGGAAACGGAGTATTATTTTGCAATTACGCTGAAAGATTCCGGAAAGGTAATTGGCGAGATCGACGCATATCCCGAGCCCGGTGAGCCTCATTCAGACGAAACCGCACCCAAAGATACATTTTCGCCCTGCTGGATGCTGAATAAATCGTATCAGGGCAAGGGTTACGCATATGAAGCGGCTCATGCATTCTTCGATTATCTGTTCAAAGAAAAAGGTGCAAGACGCATTTACGCTTACACCGAAGACTACAATATTTCAAGCCAGCGGCTTTGTGAGAAGCTCGGAATGCGGCGTGAAGGGCATTTCATTGAATTCGTATCTTTCGTTAACAATGAGGACGGTACACCGCACTATGAGAATACGATGCAGTACGCGATCCTGAAAAATGAATGGGAGAAACAGTCAGTTTCACAACTCTACGGAGGATAATCATGCAGATCTTCATTGATGCCGACGGCTGTCCGGTGACAAAAATCGCTGCGCAGATCGCGGCTGAATACAATATCCCGTGTACGGTAATCTGCGATACGGCTCATACTTTTTCTATCCCCGAAGTGAAAACAGTCACCGTTGATAAAGGCGCTGACAGTGTGGATTTCAAGCTGGTAAACCAGATACAGAAAGGCGATATTGCTGTAACACAGGATTACGGACTGGCGGCAATGTGCCTTTCAAAAGGCGCGTTCGTACTGCATCAGGATGGAAAACAATATACGGAGGAAAACATCTCCGGTTTGCTGGAATTCCGGGCTGTCGCCAAAAAGATACGCAGATCGGGCGGAAGACTGAAAGGCAATCCCAAGCGTTCACCGGAACAGGATCAGACGTTTGCTGCGGCTCTACGGCGGATGATCATATCGTTGGTCCATACCGATGAGATAATATAAGAAAGATATTGTTCGGAGGAAAGAAATGAATGCTCTTGACAAACAGATAATGTTTAAGAAAATGAAAAAGATACTGATCCGGAAGCTCGGTGAAGCGAAGGGATCGGAAGTCTGGAACGATGCCGCAGCCGAGTATGACCAGATATTACATAGAAACCCCGGGTTAAGGAAGCACAAGGGCGCTATGGCGATACCGACAGTCGCGCTCTATCGTGCATTCAGGCGTCACGGGATAAAAGCAGAAGAAACGCTGAAACGATACGGCGCGTACATGGGCAGGAAGATCGGCAAAATCGCGCATGAGATCACATCGCTGCCGAATGTTGACCGCAAGCTGTGGGCAAACATCGAAAAGATCGTGGATAGTGCAAGCAGCGAAGAAAAAGGCTACAAGCGAAGGATTGTAAGCGAACCGCCCGAGATGTACGGAGTTGATATACTGTCCTGCCCCTTTCATGAAATATGCAAAGAGCTCGGCTGTGAAAGAGCCGTTCTGTGTATTTGCAGCATGGACAAGGTGTATATGAAGAATCTTCATCACTTCCGGTATGATCGCACAACCGCCGTGTCCGATGGTGCGGAGTGCTGCGATTATCGCATAAGATTCGACCCCAATACGGAATAAAAGTTTATAATACTATTGGAAAGTAAGAAATGAAAATGATTAAAACAACAATACAAAAGCACGGATTTGAAAGTATCCTTTATTGCGGCAACGGAAGCAAGGATAAGGTAATGATAGTTATGTCGGGATCAAACGGTGGTATGACACTTACTGCAAGCGAGGCACGGTTCTACCATAACAACGGTATTCCTGCGCTCGCCCTTGCTTTATTCGGAACGAAACAGACTAAAAAGGATCTCGACAGAGTTCCGGTCGAGTATGTTGAGCGTTCGGTCAGATGGCTGAAAAAACACGGCTATAAAAAAGTCGGCATAGACGGAACTTCTAAGGGGAGCGAAATGGCGCTTCTTGCGGCTTCCTTCATTCCCGACATATCATGTGTCATCGCTCGTGTTCCTTCGTTTTTTGTAAGCGAGGGGTTGTCCGGCAGCGGCAAGAACAAAGGTCCGTCCGGTACATCCTGCTGGAGCTGGCACGGCAAGGAACTGCCCTTTGCTCCCTATCGGGCTCGAAAGTTCAATATCTTGAAAATGCTTCTGAAAGAAAAGGAGCTCCATATCATTTCGTTTAACCGCGGCAAGAAGGTAACTCCCGAAACTATCATACCTATTGAAAGGATAAAGGCTCCGATACTGTTTGTTTCTTCAAGGCACGATGAGGTGTGGGATTCCTACAAAAGCTCGGTAATAATGGAAAGAAAGCTGACTAAAGCATGTTTCCCTTATCAGCACAAACACGTTGCGTATGAATATTTGAGTCACGCCATGTTAACAACGATACCGGCGATATATAAACTGGCATTCAGAACAGAACGGCAGAATCCCGGCAAGTGCGCGAAAGAAAGAGAAATGCTCAGAACAGAGCTGATCAAATGGGTAAATGACGTTTGGGAGTAAACATCGTGCCTGAACAGGTCCGTATTTCTGCAGATGTTAATATTGTGAGTATGATTGCATTTGGTCGTCTTGGGGTGGTATTGTTATGTGGATTATAATGGCGGTGCTTTCCGCACTCTTTGCGGGCCTGACTTCCATACTTGCGAAGTGCGGAATTAAAGAGACCGATTCGGATGTGGCGACGGCTTTGCGAACTATCATTGTCTTACTGTTTTCGTGGATAATGGTTCTTATCGTGGGCTCCGCCGGAACCATAACCGAGATCACACCTATGTCGCTTCTGTTTCTGGTATTATCGGGAATAGCGACCGGTGCTTCGTGGATATGCTATTTCAAGGCGCTGTCCGTCGGAGATGTAAACAAAGTCGTGTCGATAGACAAGTCAAGCACGGTGCTTACAGTACTGCTTGCAATAATTCTCTTCGGTGAGACAAATAATCTCGCTATAAAGCTAATCGGTACCGCTCTTCTGGCAGTCGGTGTATTTCTAATGATAGAAAAGAAAAAAGCCGAAGCGAAAGAGACGAAAGCACTGTGGCTCCCGTATGCGATCGGGTCGGCTGTATTTGCAGCTTTGACATCTATTCTCGCAAAAGTCGGTATAACCGGCGTTGAATCCAATCTCGGAACCGCTATCCGCACAGGCGTTGTGCTTATAATGGCATGGCTCATTGTGCTGATAAAGGGAAAGCAAAAGCAATTAAAGTCACTAAATAAAAAGGAACTCGTGTTTATCACATTGTCGGGACTTGCAACAGGTGGAAGCTGGTTATGCTATTATTACGCGATACAGAACGGAGTTGTCAGCGTGGTCGTGCCGATAGATAAAATGAGCATCGTTATTGCGGTTTTATTCTCGTACATTGTGTTTAAAGAAAAACTCGGCAAGAAAGCTCTGATCGGGCTGATACTAATGGTGATCGGAACGCTTGCGCTGGCTGTATGGGGATAAAGATTTTGCTTTCTTAAAATTTTTTGTTTTCTTAACATTTGTTAATGACAAATGTCAGCAGATATGTTATCATCATCGTGAGGTGATGATAATGAACAACACAAAATTCCGGAACGCAAAACAGGCTATCTCTATAACTGTAATGCTGACCATTATCGTAGCAGGATATGAAGTCCTGCAAGCTTGCCGGAACTATCTCCCAGGTATGAATCTTCTTGATATTGCCAGCTTCGCAAACGCTGATCTCAATACCTATTGTCTTGTCCTGATACTCGCAAATATTATTCTTCTGCCGAAAGCACTCCTGCTATACAAGGAGAACGGCATAAGCCTGACAAAGGAAATAGCGGCAAAAGAAACACTCGGGAAGGATATTGCACTCGGAATCGTCCTTGCAGTCATATCTTCTGTTGTCAGCCTGCTTTCTCTGCTGGTCAGCAAAGGAAGAACGGAGCTTGCGTTCGGGGGCTGGAGCAGCTTGTCCGTCGGCGAGATAATTCTTATGATGATCTCACTCGGTTTCGTAAGCGGTATCTGCAAGGAGATATATTTCAGAGGATTTGCGAAGCGTTTCTGCTGCGATGTATTCGGAGAA
>JAFZOA010000066.1 GCA_017550775.1 Ruminiclostridium sp.
GGCATTCTCACCCCGTCTCCCCTTCCCGCCCGTCCGATGAGGATAAGCGTCTCGCCTACGACAGCACTGCGAGCTATATGATACTTTCGCTTATGGACGACAATCCCGTTCTCAACTCTTTCCATGTCGAGAACAATGTTTCGACGAAAGAAGAACTTGTGATTGAATGAATAGTATCCGACCGACCGGCAGAGTAATACTTCCGGTCGGTCTTTAATAATGTGATACCTCCGTGAGTTAATACTGATATGCTCTCAATCACACACTAAGAGTTTATCTGTACTCCGGACAACGAGGCAGAAAACCCGTCCCGAGCTGTACGCCCGAAACGGGTTAGGAGGCGCCTTCGCGCCTGTGTGGAGTTAACACTTTAGGTATTTCTCTGGGCAGCGAGGCAGAAAAACCCGTCCCGAGCTGTACGCCCGGGACGGGTTAGGAGGCGCCTTCGCGCCTGTCTCTGCCGAACGCTTTAGATTTATGCTTATCAAACATTCAGTTTACTATCGTATTCAAATTTTTCTCAGCAATCTCTCGTTTTGCAATGAATCCTTTATAGAACTCTGCGAAATCCCTTTTCTCATCGTCCCCATCTCCGAGATACTTATACAAGTCTTTAAGTGCAACAACTGCAAATGTACATGTTAGACTAAATGTATCTGCTCCATTATGAGGTGACCTTATTCTGTCCGGATAAATATTAAAGTCTTTCACTTTCATTGTCATCGCAACATTTAGTGCATTCGAAAAGTGCTTGGCTGCTAACAATATCAAACATTCTTATTCAAGAACGCAGACCCCGCACGACAATGCAGTCTCGGAATCCTTCTTTTCATCTATGAAACGCGAGGAGCTTTATCGCAGAAAGATATCAAGCGAGCAGCAGCTTTTCAAGGTCATCGAAGACTACATTGGATTTTACAATCAGAAACGTCCACACGCAACGCTAAACTATAAAACCCCGGTCGAATTTGATAATGAATACTATAATAAGCAAGTATAAACTGTAATTGGGGGTTCAAATCGCGAACTTTTCCGACTTATGTTCCGAAAAATCCGGACTTGTGACATGAACGGCAAAGTCTTTCCAAAAACAAAAATAGCCGTAAACCGGCTGTTTAAGGCTGTTCAGAGAAATGAAAAGTCCGCAGATTGGACTCGGGAGTTCAAATCGCGGACTTATATCACTTTAGATTTTCGACTTTACATGTTAAATTCGTAATAGTGCAAAAATCACTTCATATATTACTTTCCTTTGTATTATTTACTATCATTTGTTTATAATGATTGTTTAGTACTATTTCAACATCAGATTGTTTCTTTTTATCTATAACTTTAATTATAATGTCTGATAAAGATGAAAGACAGTCTTTTTTTATAATTAAGCTTGAAAAAATATAACTCTCGATGCTTCTACGTAAAAACTCAACCTCCCATGCCCAATATGTTCTTCCAGAATGAATAAACATGTTAGTCCAATGATGCACCGCAGTAATATATGAAATATTAACGGATATATTATTGCCATTTATATCTATAAAGTGATCACATATTTCATCTATAATATTAAGAAAGGCATCTGGAGCAACTTTATATTCGCATTGTGACTTGTTATCCCAAATACACTGAATATATAGTAGTTCAAGTGTTTTGACTTCTATAGCCTGACGAATCAGAAATATAGATTCGGAAAAATGAACTATGTCATTTAGGTATATCCTCCCACGCGGAATGTCTCTAGCCAGTCTATATACTTCGCCGGCAAGCCTCTTTTTTCTAGACTGATGTCTGTAATAATTCTTAGATGATTTTTGGGAAGAAACTATTTCCGTAAATTCACATATCTGAAATAGAAGCTGATGTAAAAAGGCTGCTTCATCTCCAAAAGTCTCTATGGTAATATCAGAATTTTTATACTGATTAAATTCTATTTTAATACTATCCATAACTTTTATGATAGCAATGAGGCAAGAACGGTAATAATTATCCAAATCTTTATTATTACCTAATATTATCATTCTACCTAATTCTTCATCATTATAATCATTTATTTTTTTCTTAACCTTAAAATATTTGTACAAAATTCTTTTTATATCTTTATAAAACACATCAAATGAAGTAACTAATTTATTATATGTCATCTCTTGTTCAGCGTTTACCATACCTTGTTTGCCATTATAGCCAATATAATTCTCCAATATATTCAATATATCTGAATCTGTAACGCCATAAAATTCACCACATGGTGTACTTATATATGTTTCACTCATAGACACAAATTATCTCCATTTTAAACATATTAATAGACAATTGAAATAACAAAACTTGCATATGTTATAAATTCTGTTTATATTATACCATTTATCCGGTTCAATGTCAACAAATCTTTTTCAAGAAATAATCCTGTCTTTTTCAAGGAATAATCCTGCCTAAGTTTACACATCGGCAGGATAAATAAAGGGAGGGTAAAAAAGGAGAATTATTCAAGCACCTTCTCGGTCTGGAGCCCTCCGATAAAGGTGATCTTAATAGTGTGTTTGTCGATGACATCTATCTGCTCTATGAATCGGCGGGTAAGGCTGTCATCATATTCCGTAAGTCCGAACTCGGTATGGTCGAGTTCGTCGAGCAGATTCCGAACGGAATCCGTTGTGACCGAATGATCGGTCAGCTTTTCGCGCTCCGTTCTGATCTGCTCGTTTATGGCATCTATCTCATCGGAGAGACGCTTGAACTCTCCGTCATATTTCGTATAATCGGTCTCGGTGAGCGATAATTCCAGCAGTCTGCTGATCTCATCACTTCTTTCAGCCCGAAGCTGCTCGAGCTGCGAGATAATTTGTCCGTCCGGTATCACTACCTCTTGGATTCCGGTTTTCAGCTCCTTCCGTACATCGTCACCTATCTTGATGAATGCGCTTATCGCTTCCACAATCGCTCTGTGAAGGCTTTCTTCGTGGATGGTCGGGGAGTGTTGGCACTTCTTCTTTCCGCTCTCTAAACGGCTTACACAGTGCCACACGATCTTCTTGTAGCCCTTTGCCGTCCACGTTGTTCTGCGGTACGCCGCGCCGCACTCCGCGCAGTACATTCGCTCTGTGAGCGCATACTTGGCACTGTACTGCCCGTTGTTGTTCGTTTCCTTGCCTGACATCTTTTTCAGACTGTTGCGGCGGGTTATCTCGATCTGTGCCTTATTAAAGGTGTCACGATCTATGATCGCCGCATGGTGGTCGCTGACGTAGTACATCGGAAGCTCTCCGGTGTTCTTTTTTGTTTTCTTCGATATGCAGTCCACCGTATAAGTCTTTTGCAGAAGCGCATCTCCGACATATTTCTCGTTCTGAAGTATGCTTGATATGGTTGAGATTGACCATTTGACGGCTCCGCGGGCATTGGGTATGTTCTGCTCTATAAGCTTGTCAGCTATATTCCGGTAGCTTGCTCCGTCCAGGAACATACTGAATATCAGTCTGACCGTTTCCGCTTGCTCGGGAACTATCCGGGGATCGCCGTTCTCGTCCTTTTCGTAGCCGAAGATCGCCGCCATGCTGAATTTGCCTTGCTCGAAGGAGCGGCGGATTCCCCAAGCCACATTCTTGCTGATGCTCTCGGATTCCGCTTGGGCGAACCATGAGAATATCGTCAGCAACATCTCATCTGACTGCTCGAGAGTATTTATGTTCTCTTTCTCGAATATGACCGCTATGCCAAGTCCTTTCAGTTCACGGACATACTGCAGGCTCTCCACTGTGTTACGAGCGAAGCGGCTGACCGACTTTGCAAGTATTATGTCAATGCTCCCTCGACGGCAGTATCGTATCATTTTGAGGAACTCCGGACGTTTCTTTGCCTGAGTGCCGGTGATACCCTCGTCCGCGAAGATAGCGACCTTCTTCCAATTTTCGTGACTGCTGATGTATTCATCGTAGTACCGGCACTGTGCATCGTAGCTGCTCGCCTGTTCTTCCTCGGCTGTCGATACTCGGCAGTAGGCGGCTACACGCTTCACCGCACTTTTCTTTTTTGCAGTCTCAGTCTGCGGCTTGGCGGGAATAACTGTTACCCGCATCTTGCCGCCAGATCCTATCGGTATGTTCGGTACTAACATTTCTGTCACGCTCCTTGTATCGGGATCGTTTTGTCATTGACAAGCACGGTGCTGACCGTGCCGCCGTCTATGACTATATATTTTATGACCTGTTTGGTAAGTCCCATATCAAAATCTTCGAGCCTATCGTGTTGGGTAAGAATACTGAGCAGATGACCGGTTTTATCGCGGTCATCGTATGCGAAGCTGTCATACCGCATCGAGACCGCCCGAAGTATATCTGCCACGAGCTTGTCCACATCGGCGGCAGGATCGCTCATCTGCTCCTTTATCTGTTCTTCGGCAATAGTAAGCCGTGCAGAAGGTTTGTATTCTATGTTCTCGGCGGGTGCCGCAAGCGTCGGCTCGGCTATCAGCGTATTTATCGCCGTAACCACCAGCCGCTTTATATCGTTCACGCTCAATCGCTTACATTCTGTATTCCGACCGTATTCTATAAGGCTTCTAAGGTACTTTGTCGTGTTATCCACCGAAAGTGCCGTTTTTCCTTTTTCTGATTTGATCGCGTTTGCTCGATCAAAGATGTCCGGCTCTATGATCTGCGGGTATGTTTCATCTCCGGTGTAGCGCTTGTTTTCAAGAATCCTGCTGACCATGTTCTTATTCCACAGTACCTTATCCTTGTTATATGGCACTGTCATCTCGGCTGCAATGCTTTTCAAAGACATTCCGTTCAGATACATCTCGAATATCTGACGTACAGCTTCGGATTCCGCAGGTTCGGCAAGGTACTTGCCGCCGCGCATCATATATCCGAACGGAATGTTTCTGTTGCATTTCATGGCACTTACCGCCTTTCTACTGTTTCTTTGAACTCCACGCCGCCGATGAGCCTGAACACTATCTCGTTTTCGGACAGAGCTGTCATTTTCTCGACTGTGATTCCGAACACAGTTTCGTCAAACTCAGTCATGATCTCACGATCATTCAATATGTCCATAAGGTCGGAGAGCTTGTCAAGTGTACTGACGATATCGTCTGTATCGCAAGCCGCTGTCATCAGCTCTTTCAGCCGCATGATCTTCGCTTCGATCTCTTTTTTCTGTACGTTGTATATGTCATCGGAGAGGATTCCGCTGCTATGAAGTCGGGTGATCTGGTTCATTTTCTCGCGGGCTGCTATAAGCTCACCTCTCGCGGAGAGCATCTGCTTATTGCCACATTGCTTCTTCATTATCAAGTCCTCGAGCTGGCTTATCGCCGGAGATATGATCTTGTTGCCGAAGCGTTTCAGCTTATTGAACATTCTTATGTATGCGGTCTGTATAGCAGTTTCGGGGATAGGTTTCATAGGGCAGTTCTTGGCGTTATGATTATGATGATTACATACCCAATATGATATGTTATTTACTACCACTTTTTTAAATGAATGGTTACAGAGAGAACATACTATCATTTTCGTAAAAGTGTGCTGATTAACCTGATGAGAGTTTTTGTCACGATGCGTTAATAATGTTTGGACCGCCTCAAATGTTTTTTTATCGATAATCGATTCTTGGGTACCGTAGACATAATACTGCTCCCTTTCTCCACGGTTCATTATCCTTTTAAATGGCAACATATCGGTAGTATACCGTTTGTTAAGTATGGAGTCACCGGTATATCGTTCATTGCTTAAAATATATCGGACTTTTGTTGCATTCCATTTATCACCGGTTTCTCTTTCAAGGTTCTCTGCAATATCCCTTATTCCAATCCCATTCAGATAATCAGCAAAAATCCTGCGCACTGTGTCGGCGGCTGGTTCGTCTATCAAGTGTTTCCTATTTTCGTATCTATATCCATAAGCCGAGGAGTTGTTTATATATGTCCCGTTCTGCATACGCTTCTGTATGCCCCAGCGCATATTTTTCGATATGGACAGCGATTCATTCTGCGCTACCATGCCGAGCAGGGTTATGAGAGTTTCTCCCTCGGTCTTGTTGGTATCAATGTTGTTTTCCTCGAAGTAAACGGATATCCCGAGCTGTTTCAGCTCCCGAACCGCTTCGAGACAGTCTTTCGTGTTCCGAGCGAATCTCGTTACGGATTTTACTATAATTCTGTCGAACTTGTGTTTTCGGGCATCGTTCATCATGCGGATGAACTCGTCACGCTTGTCCGTGCTGGTTCCGGTGATGCCCTCGTCCGCGTAAATGTCTATAAGTATCGTGTCATCGCTGTTGGCTGCGATGCTGTTATAATATCTGTACTGCGCCGAGAAGGAATGGAGCTGATCTTCGCTGTCGCTTGATACTCTTATGTATGCTGCAAGGCGTGTGATGATCTTAACATCGGTCGCCGCCTGTATCTTTGTGATAACCATACGATCAGTCCTTTCTTTTCGTATTTATTACAGTACACAATACCACTTTTCGGTCTGTATTGGTATTACCAATGTGGACAGATTTATTTCTGTTTTCCTGTGCAGTTTACCTTGAAACGCTCGGAAAGCAGTTCCGCGTGTCTTTCGGATATTTTATCCTCGTGCAGCAGTTTTTCTATGTATTGCAAGCAGAGCATATTTATTAACTCGATTCTGATATCGTCAAGCGCGTATATGTCAGTTCTCATGGTTTTCTCCGAAAATAAAATGACCGCCGACCTATATGGATAACAGATCGGCGGTCTGTATATCAATAGCGTAACAGCATAGCACCGTTACGCTATATTGCCTGTAAGTTGTTCCGGCATATTTGTCCCCGACACCCCTGCCAGCGCACTATGCGGTGCTTCCGGGAATATATCGGGCTGCCGCCGGCGCGGCATCATGGGACTCTCACCCCCGCATGGTTCTCATGTGGCTGCCCTCATTGCTTGAGCCTGTGACTGGACAGAAGTATCATTGTACCCTCTTGCTTTTCATCGCACGAAACACCGGCTGCCAACCGCTGCCCGGGATCTTACTCTGCGACTTCTTCATTAACGGACGGATCTGAATTGTCGAGCTGTACGCTCATGGCAAAAGCTGCCTCGCTTATCCTCGCTTGTAATGCCGAACATCGCATTCATTTCCCGCTCTGCTACGCCCGCAGGCGCAAAAGGGAATGTACCCGATATACTGCTATTCAATTTTCAAAGAACAGGTGAGGGTCGAAATATTTTACCCTTCATAATATTAGGAACGCTGGAGGGGTGTTTCACAAAAGAAATACTCATAAAAATTTCACTTTCTTAAAGATTTGTTCATTTTTGCTAAAATCATTTTCTTTTTATAACTTATATCTTGTTGAGTTTTTTGTAATTCCCTTGCGACATCTTCTTCGGATTTTCCGTTATAATACAAAGCCTCAATTATGTACCTGTCTTCAAATGTCAGTTGATCAAGAGCCTGTTCAACCATTACGGCAGTATCAATGGCGTCCATACTGAAGCTTGTATCCTCAAACTCAAATCCAAGTTCTGTAAGACGGTCAATAGAATCCACTCGACTTTGAACAAACGTAACCTTTTCATGTTCTAAATCAACTTCAATTCTGCTGACATTCCATTTTCTGCGAAGTCTTTCTTCACTTTCCGGTGCGGTATTATAGAGTTCGTAAACCTCTTTTGTCACCTCAACCATTGTTCCGTTGCATACCACTGTGAACTTTTTCTCGCTCATATTTACCGTCCTTTCGGGCGGACGCTCCGGTCAGGCGGATGCTCGGGAACACAGTCTGCAAGGCACACGGCGACAAACGCAAAACGGATGCACAAACAGTGATGTTCCGGTGACAGGGCAGATTCCCAAGACGGGAATCTGCCTTATCATCTGAACATCCGCTGCCGTATGCATCCGACATAAGATATTATTTTCTTCGGTTCGGATCACCGGTTCGCTTCGGTATCCTTCCGACAAGTACATAATATCATACAAAATGGCGTGTGTATATGCCGCCGTGACAGAGCCATCTGCACGGGCTTTCAGAGCCATCTTGCCGGTCGCAGAGAGCCACTTCGCCGCACCGTAGAGCCACTGGCACGGTGCTTTTTCCAACTGTCGCC
>JAFZOA010000743.1 GCA_017550775.1 Ruminiclostridium sp.
CGTTTTTCACGTCACTTATCTACCCTCACAATGCTTACAGCCGGGTCGGTCATTTGCCTGCCTTTATGCCCATGCGGTCGAGCATGGTGGCTATCGAGCTCGGGGAGACAATGAAGTACCCGCCGTCGGTCTCGCCGTAGGGTATGTAGTATTCGCATGGGTTGATGCTGTTTTCGGTGGTATAGCTGAATATAGCCTGTATGTTGGCGTAATCCTCGAACACTATGTCCGTCTCGGTGGTCTTTATGATGTCCTCGGCAAGGCTCTGGAGCTGGGTCGAGGATATACCGCGGAAATTCTTGTTCGTCATGTTCATGGCCGCGGAGCCCTGTACCGCGAGGGTGTAATCCACGCCGCGCTTGAAGTTATAGGTGATATAGCTGTACAGCGTCTCGCCGTCCATGTATTTGATGCCCTCGGGGAAGATGACGTTCTCGGTGGTCTCGGTCACCTGTCTTGTGACCTCCTGTTCCTCGCCGTCCACCTCGACTATCTCCTTTTTGAGTATCTGGCGGGTCTCCTTCTCGGTAACGTCGGAGGGAACGTTGACGTAGACCTTGCCGCCCATGTCGATGAAATCGATGAAAGAGAGCCTGTCGAACTTTATATAGTGCTCGATCTTTATGCCGAGCAGTGTACCTATCGCGTCGGCGGTGGCTTTCGCACCGTAGTTGTCGTACATCTCGTAGATGCTTCCGGTATTGTTGTTGTAGGTCACACGGGTGTTTTCACGGAGGGGGATGAACACGATCACCTCGTTGCGGGGCTGATAGTTCATGAGCATATAGTAGGTCGGCGTGGCGGCTTTCATGTCGGAAAGCATTATAAGCGAGGTTATATTGATCTCGGCGCTCGGGCGGTAGTCCGAACGGGAAAGCGTGAACCTTCCCTCTCCGTCCTCCGGGAAGAGCGACCCCCATATACTCTGGACGAACAGTCCGAGAAGTACGAACGATACGACCAGCGCTATAAGGTATATATACCAGTTGCTTTTTCTTCTGACAGCCATTTCTTTCACCTCTTTGCGGCTATGACACAAAAATATTCCAAAAAACAGTTGAAATTATCCCGTAAAAAGTATATAATATTAAATGTATGTACAGTAATTACATCATAACTATATTATTTTATCACAAATTGGCATAAAATACAATAGGAATTTTCGATCTGATGTGACAAAAATTCACACCGAGCGGACGGTTCCTTGCAATAATTGTCACAATGAAAGGAAGCTTTACTGAATGGATAAGCTTTTAAGAAGAGTGTGGGCGGAGATAGACCTCGACTCCCTCGACAGCAACATCTCGCTTATAAAGGAAGTGTCCGGCGGGAAACCGATAATGGCGGTGGTCAAAGCGGATGCCTATGGACACAGCGCCGAGATAATCGCGGCGGAGCTGTGGGAAAAGGGGGTCATGAGCTACGCGGTGTCGAATGTTCTTGAAGCTATCGACCTGCGCAAAACTCTCCCCGACGCTCAGATAGTCATTTTCGGCTACTGCGACCCCGAGTGGCAGGACGAGATCATATCCGGCCGCTTCGAGCAGACCGTCGCCGGAACC
>JAFZOA010000744.1 GCA_017550775.1 Ruminiclostridium sp.
TCGCGTCTGCCCGCAAATTTCGGGAGGTCGGGCTCTCCCGCGAATGTGAACACCGCCACCGTTATACCGCGTTTTGCGGCCTCGGTATGGGCGCTCTTTAAAACGGCATCGTGCCCGAGGTGCATTCCGTCAAAGAACCCGAGCGCCGCCGCAACTCTGTTTTCTGCCATTACAGCTTCACGCCTTTCAGCTCCGAAATGTCCTTCAGATGACTGTCCGGAACGCCCGCGCGCTCCGTGTCGTCGTCATCGCTGTCATCGCCCTTCTTTTCGGGCGCGCCGAAGAAACGCTGCATCACCGCGAGGTCGGAGTTCTCCCCCGTCGTGCCGATACCGATGACTCTGCCGCCCGCCGAAAGGATACGGAAGGGTCCCTCCGGACGGTCAAGGCTGACGCGGTTTATATCCAGCACCACGCCGTTCAGAAACATTCTCGTCTGGACCTCGTTGAGTCTCGCCGCGGGAAGTGCGTTGAAGATGATGTCTATCGGCATGAGAAGCTTTTCCACCGCGTCCTTGCCGCCGCGTTCGCTCGCCTCGCGTACCTCGGAAAGCTTGTAGCAGTCCCGGAGCGTGAAGTTGCCGGAGCGCGTCCTCACAAGACTCGTCATGATAGCGCCTGTGCCGAGTTCAACGCCCATATCGTGTATCAGCGTCCTGATGTACGTTCCCTTGGAGCAGGAAACGGTCATGGTCGCGGTATTGTTCTCAAAGTCCTCAAAGCCTATGGAGAAGATCTTTATCGCGCGCGGCTCACGGTCGACCTCAATGCCCTTGCGCGCAAGCTCATAAAGCCGCTGACCGTCCACCTGAACGGCGCTGTACATCGGCGGGGTCTGCATGAGGTCGCCGGTGAACTTGGCTTTGAGGGATTCCTGCGCCTCCGGTGGCACCTTAGTGTCACAGGTTGACAGCACCTTTCCCGTGAAGTCCTGGGTGTCTGTGGTCACGCCGAAGCGCAGCCCCGCACGATACTCTTTGGTATTGTCGGGACAGTAATCCACGGCTTTGGTCGCGGTACCCACAAAAATGGGAAGAACCCCCTCCGCCATGGGATCGAGGGTTCCGCCGTGACCTATCTTTCTGGTTCCGCAGAAGCGCCGCATAATTGCCACAACGTCGAACGACGTGTAGCCCTTTTCCTTGTATATGCAGATAACACCGTTCATGCGAGTGCCTTTCCTATTTCTTCGGTAAGCTTACGTTTCGCTTCTTCAAGGCTCATGTTGTAGAACGAGCAGCCCGCTGCCTTGACATGGCCGCCGCCGCCGAACAGTGAGCAAATCTTCTGTACATTGACCTCAGAGTTGGAACGCAGAGATGCTTTCCAGCTCCCGTTCTCGCGCTGCTTGAAGACAACGCCGACCTCTACCCCCTCGATCATGCGCGGGATAGCGGATAGTCCGTTGCTGTCCTCGGAATCGACGGTGGCGAGCTGTTCTCTCGTGAGGGCAACGACCGCGCACCTGCCGTCGAAGAAATACTCTAAATCGCGATATATCTTCTCTTCAAGGGCGATACGCGACTTGGTCTTCATGTCGAAGAACACATAGTCTATCTTTGAGTGGTCAAAGTCGTATTCGAGGAGCTCCGCCGCGATACGGTGAGTCTCCGCGTTGGCGCAGGAATACTTGAAGCAGCCCGAGTCGGTGGATATGCCGGTGTACAGGCACGCCGCGATCTGCGGGTCCAAAAGCTCGCTTCCGAGCTCAAGTATCAGCTTATATACGGTCTCCGCCGCCGCGGCCGCATACGGTGATATCAGAAGCTTTTTCGCAAAATCGACATGAGAGATGTGGTGGTCTATCGCAAGGTCGATCTTGTCGCCGTACAGCTTGTCATAGCTTCCGAGCAGCTTCCTGTCCGCGACATCTACGGTTATGTATGTCTGCGGCTCGAACTCCTGCACCTCAACGGCTTCCTTCATGAAGTCGTAGCGCGTGGATATCTCGTCGGCGCAGACGTTCTTCGCCTTCTTACCGAGCTTCTGGAGCGCTCTGCACAGTGCAAAAGCACACCCGAGGGTGTCACCGTCGGGGTTGCTGTGTGATATTATCAGAAAATTGTCGCGGCTCTTTATAAATTCTTCCGCTTCGCTTACCGCTATAAGTTCAGACTTCATTGTGTTCCGCCCTTCCTTTACGGCGTATCATCGTCGCCGCTGCCATCCGGAGCATCGTCCTTATGCAGCGAGTCTATGATACCGGTAATCTTTTCGTAGTATTCCTGCGAGTTGTCGGGCAGGAATATAAGGCGCGGCATCTTGCGCATCTTTATGCGCGAGTTTATCCGCCTTACTATGAAGCCGGCGGACTTCTCAAGCGCAGTCACCGCGCCGTCGGTCTTATCCTCGTTCCCGAGCACCGACACATATATCTTGCAGTACGACAGGTCGCTTGTGATCTCTACCCGCGATATCGAAACTATCTCTCCGCTCACCCGCGGATCCTTTATCTCAGGCAGAGCCGCCGAGATCTCGCGCTTCACGTCCTCGGTCAGCCTGCTTAAATTATGATTAGCCATATAAATCCCTTTGTTTTAGTTTACAGGTTACAGGTTACAGTTTACAGTTGTGGTGTCGCCTTGCGGCGACGATCTGAATTGTGACAAAATTCAGAGCTTGTAAACAACAACAGAATTCATCTTTCGGCGTACATACTTCCGTACTTCGCCACGATGCGGATATTATATCCGCGCAGCAGACACCGCAACTGTACACTTTAAACTGTACACTGTAAACTGCTTAGTCGCGGTATTCCTCGGTGATGTACGCCTCGAAGATGTCGCCTTCCTTTATATCGCTGAACTTTTCAAGGCTGATACCGCACTCGTAGCCCTCCGCTACTTCCTTCACGTCGTCCTTAAAGCGTCTGAGACCGTCTATCTTATCCTCCGCGACAACTATGCCGTCGCGGACAACTCTGATGCTGCACTTTCTCTCGACCTTGCCGGACAGCACATAGCAGCCCGCAACAACGCCGACACCGGTGATCTTATATACCTGACGCACTTCGATACGCGCGCAGTCGATGTCTCTGTACTTCGGCGCGAGCATACCCTTGATGGAAGCCTCAACTTCCTCGATAGCGTCGTAGATTATGCGGTACAGGCGGATATCCACTCCGTCACGCTTTGCGCTCTCCGCCGCGTCGGGGTGAGGACGCACGTTGAAGCCTACGATGATCGCGTTGGACGCGTTAGCGAGCATAACGTCGCTCTCGCTTACGGCACCTACCGCGCCGTGGATGACCTGAACGCGCACTTCGTTGTTGGAGAGCTTTTCAAGAGACTGCTTCACCGCCTCGACGGAGCCCTGAACGTCCGCCTTTACGATGATCGGGAGCGTCTTCATCTCGCCCTCTTCGATCTGAGAGAAGAGGTTGTCGAGAGTTACCTTCTTATAGAGCTTGAACTGCTCCTCCTTAGCGTCGAACTTACGCTTCTCCACGAGCTCACGGGCAAGCTTCTCGTCCTCTACCACCGCGAAGCTGTCGCCGGCGCTCGGAACTTCGGAAAGACCCATGATCTCAACAGGTGTGGAAGGATATGCTTCCTTGACCACCTTGCCTCTGTCGTCGCGCATAACGCGGACATGACCCACGGACGTACCCGCGATGATGACATCGCCGGTGTGCAGTGTGCCGTTCTGTACAAGAAGCGTCGCTACCGGACCCTTGCCCTTATCAAGGCGCGCCTCGACAACAGCGCCCTTTGCGAGCCTGTCGGGGTTGGCTTTGAGGTCGAGCACTTCCGCCGTAAGGTTGACCATTTCGAGGAGCGTGTCTATGCCCTCGCCGGTCTTTGCCGATACGGGTACGCAGATGATGTCACCGCCCCATTCCTCGATAACGAGGTCGTGCTCGGTGAGAGCCTGCTTTATCTTCTCGGGGTTTGCACCCTCTTTATCCATTTTGTTGATCGCAACGATTATGCTTACTCCCGCCGCCTTCGCGTGGTTGATAGCCTCTATCGTCTGCGGCATGATACCGTCGTCGGCAGCCACAACGAGTATAGCGATATCCGTCATGTTTGCGCCGCGCGCACGCATAGCGGTAAATGCCTCGTGTCCGGGGGTATCGAGGAACGTGATGTCCTTGCCGCCCGCATTCACGCGGTAAGCGCCGATGTGCTGGGTGATACCGCCAGCTTCTCCGCTTGCTACGGAAGCGTGGCGTATCTTGTCAAGCAGCGAGGTCTTGCCGTGATCGACGTGACCCATGACAACGACAACAGGCGGACGGGGTTTGAGGTCCTCTGCCTTGTCCTCGTCATCCTCGAACAGGCGCTCTTCTATGGTGACAACTACTTCCTTCTCGACCTTAGCGCCGAGCTCCTCCGCTACAAGAGCGGCGGTATCGAAGTCTATCACCTGGTTTATGTTACACATCTCGCCGAGCATCATAAGACGCTTTATTACCTCGGTGGCGGTGACCTTAAGGCGCTGTGCAAGCTCGGATACCACGATCTCGTCGGGGATCTGGACTTTGAGCTGCTGCTTTCTCGCGCGTTCGAGCTCGAGACGCTTTAACTTCTGAGCCTCGGTCTCGCGGTTCT
Source organism: Ruminiclostridium sp. (assembly GCA_017550775.1). Next base: position 4,554 of record JAFZOA010000744.1, read on the forward strand.
TGCCGCCGAACTTGGCGTTCTTGTTCTGCTGGGATTTCTGGTTTATCTTCTGCTTCTTGGAGAAGCCGTCATCTCTTCTGCCGCTGCCGCCGTTCTTCTGCGACGCCATGGTCTCATAGCGCTCGTTGTACTTGTCGAGGTCTACATAGCTTCCTCTCGTATCAACGCGCTTGGTGACCACCTCGCCGCGCTGTACAGCCTCGCCCTTGATCTTTGCCTTGGGCGGGTCGTTGGTCTTGACGGTGCTGAGATCGACCTTGGCTTCCATGGGACGCGGAACAGGCTTGTTCTCCTTGCGCTTCTCGGGCTTTGCAGATTCCTTCGGCTTGTTTGCTTCGGGCTGCTTACGCTCGCCGGATTCGGGCTTACGATCACCTGTCTCCGCTTTACGCTCACCGTTTTCGGCTTTGCGTTCACCGGATACGGCGGGAGCTTTCGCGGGCTGGTCCTTGGGCTGCGCCTTGGCGGGCTGCTCCTTCTTAGTATCCGCAGACTTTGCGGGCTTATCCTTGACGGAAGCTTTTTCCGGCTGCTTCTCGGTCTGTTTTTCCGCCTGAACGGGTTTATCTGTCTGCGCGGACTTCTCGGTCTGCGAAGGCTTCTTTTCCTCCTTCGGCTTCTCCTTTACGGGAGCCGCCTTCTCCTCGGTCTTCTTCTTCAGGCTCGCAGTCGCAAAATAAGCATCGAAGCTCGCAACCTGATTTTTCTGCGACACATATTCAAGCACGATATTCATTTCCGCAGCGGTAATAGACGCGGCGGGCTTCTTTTCCGCGCCCGTGCGTTCCTTTACTATTGCTATGATATCATTCGGTGTAAGGTCAAGATCCTTTGCCGCGTCCTTTATTTTGCATTTCTGCTCTTTTGTTGCCATTCGTTTTCCCCCGGTTATTGAATGATTGTTTTTATCAGCGAACCGTAAAGTCCGTCATCGAGAACGGCTATAACGCCTGTTCTCTTTCCTGTTACATCTTTAAGCTCATCGAGCGTTTCCGGTATTTCCGTGACGGGCTTATCCGCTCTGCCGCATTCATACCTAACTTCTTTTTTCGTCTTTTCCGAAAGATCGGCAGCAATGAGAACCCCGCTCACCTTGCTGCCGGGAGCCTTCACCTCCGCGATCACCGCGTCAAAGCCGTATATGAGCTTTCCCGCGCGCCGGCAGAGTCCAAGTGTCGAAAGTCTGTTATTCATCGTTTATCTGCTCCTTAAGGCTGTCGTACAGCTCCGGCGGTATCGCGCATTTGAGCGCCCGTTCAAGGCTGTGCTTTTTTCTCGCCTTCTCGAAGCATTCCTTGTCATTGCAAATATATGCGCCTCTGCCGGACTTTTTTCCGGTCGGGTCGAGCGAGACCTCTCCGTCCTTGGACTTCACCACTCTCAGCAGTCCCTTTTTCCCGAGCATCTCGTCACAGCCGAGGCATTTTCTCAGCGGTACGTTCTTCCCCATTTTCCGCTCCGTTTCCGGCTCAGTTCTCGTCGAAGAAGCGTCCGCTCTCGGGCTTGATGTCTATTTTGTAGCCGGTGAGCCTTGCCGCAAGCTTTGCGTTCTGACCCTTATTGCCTATCGCGAGCGAGAGCTGGCTGTCGGGGACTACCACCGAGCACGCCTTTATCTCCTCGTCGGGGATATCCACGCTGAGCACATTCGCGGGCTTTAAAGCCTGCTTTATGAACTCCTACGGGTCGTCGCTGTACATCACGACATCTATCTTCTCGCCGCAGAGCTCCTCGCAAATCCTGCTGATACGGCTCTTCTGCGGGCCTATGCAGGCACCGAGCGCGTCAACGTTCTCGTTGTTGCTTATAACGGCGATCTTGCTTCTCGAACCTGCCTCGCGGCTCACGAACTTTATCTCCACGGTCCCGTCGCTCACCTCGGGGACTTCGAGCTCGAACAGTCTCTTTATGAGGTCGCGGTGAGTTCTCGACACACGGAGCGTCGGGCGTCTGTCCGCGGAGGAGACCCCGGACACGAACACCTTTATAACGTCGCCCTCTTTGAGCTTCTCGCCGGGTATCTGGTCGCCCCTGAACAGCATTACTTCGGTGCCGTTCACGCTTACGAGCGCGTTGAGGGAATCTGTCTCGACCTTCTTCACCTCGGCGGAGACCGCCTCGTTCTGAAGCCCGCCCCACTGTTCAACGAGCTGCTCGCGCTCGACTTCCTTGATGCCCTGCTTTATGACCTGCTTCGCGGTCTGGGCGGCGATACGACCGAAGTGCTTGGTATCGAGCTTTATCGGGCACATATCGCCTATATTGAGGCGCTTGCTTATCTCCCTCGCGTCTTCGAGCGTTATCTCGTTCGCGGGATCCTCTACCTCTTCAACGACGGTCTTCATTATCGCTACATCGAACCTGTTCTTGGCGATGTCTATATCGTAGTGTATGTTTTCGCTTCTCGGATAGTCCCTCTTTATCGCGTTGGTGATACCCGTCTCGATCTTTTCGATCAGCACCTCGGGTGTCATACCCTTTTCCTTTGCGAGCAGTGTGAGAGCCTCCATTAACTCCGCCGTGTTGGATCTTGCCATTTTCCGTTATTCCTCCTGTAAACCGATACCGTCGCGCGGCATCATCATAAGTCCGAATTTATCTTTACACACTCCGACACCGTGTAAGTCTCGCTGCTGTCGCCGCAGTCGATCTCTATGGTGCCTTTTTCCTCGTCGTAACCGGTAAGTGAACCGTAAACGCTGTATTCTTTTCCCTTTTCGTCGCGCCGCGTCACGCGGATCTTCTCTCCGACGCAGGCCTTGAAATGCTCCGGCCTGCGGAGCTTCTTTGTAAGCCCGGGCGAGCCGACTTCAAGGATATCTACGCTTTTTATGAAGTCCTGCCTGTCGATGATCTCGTTGATAGGCTTTGAGATCTCCTCACATTCATCGCTGTCGAGGCCGCCTTCCTTATCGACAAGTATGCGCAGATACCACATCGCGCCTTCCTTCTCAAAGCAAACGTCCCACAGCGCAAGTCCGTAACGCTCGACAACGGGCATTACCGCGGCTCTCGCAAGCTCTTCTATCTTTGAACCTTTTTCAGCCGTACAGACCACCCGCCTTTTCAAAAAGTTAAGACCGGATATGTCAATCCGGTCTCGCATTGTCAACATTATACACTATTTTTCCGCATTTGTCAATAGCCCGGAGCAAAAATTTCGCTGTACGCCGCGAAAATCTGCGATGTACGGGCGACCCGCCGTTTTTCGTATCACACCGGGTATATTACAGAAAAAACGGTCTTACGGTCGCGTTTTCCCTATACATTCTCCAAACTTTTCCTGTTTTTTCATCTTTTTTTGGGATTTTTATAAAAAATGTTGAATTATGACTTGTTTTTTTCGGGGAAACGTAGTATAATAGGTAAGGTTATCATCAAAATGAGTATTTATATTTATGCCTCCTTAGTTAAATGGATATAACAAACCCCTCCTAAGGGTTAGTTATCGGTTCGATTCCGGTAGGGGGTGCCACGGGCAAAGCCCGTTTTTCCCGATGCACCTTTGTGCGAGGGATAGCTATGTGACCGCCATTAACAATCTGTTGTTGTCGGTTGGCACAGTTCCGCACGGCGGCTGCGATTCCCGATGCGCCTTTGTGCGAGGGATGGCTATGTGGTCGCCACTCGGGTTTACAGTTTATCCTCTGCTCGTACTTTCGGGCGAAGCCCGTTTTTCCTGCGGGCGCAGCTCGTCCTTCCTGATGCGTCACAGCGCGAGGGACAGTTTTTGTCCGCGCCTTTAATTCAGATCATACTCGTCGCCGTGTGCAGCGATAATACGCCGGACACGGTTTGTCATTATCCGTCCTAACGAATACTATGAAAATAAAGATCAACAGAAAATACAAACAGATAGCCGTTCTCGCAGTCATTGTGATAGTGGTGAGCGGCTTCCTTCTTATGAGCGCACAGGCGATACCGAACCTTCGTGAGATGTTCGATATGCTGTGGGATTCCGCAGCCCCGATCCTCTGGGGTATCGTCATAGCGTACCTCATGAACCCTGCGGTCGAGTTCTTCCGCCACAAGATCTTCGGTAAGTGGGAGAAGAAAAAGAAGGATTCTCCAAAAACGCTCAGGCTTATAAAAAACCTCTCGATCTTCATTGTCGTGATACTCGCGATAGCGCTTCTTACCGGACTTGTTCTGCTGATAGTGCCGCAGTTCATTTCAAGCGTATCCGGTCTTGTGACCAACTTCGACAGCTATTCGACCAACTTCCTCAACTGGGCGTCCGCCACCTTCGCGGATATCCCGCAGATAATCGAGATCATCGAAAACCCGATAAGCCAGATAGAGAGCTTCCTCACCACGAGCTGGTCGGATATCTCCGGTCAGATCTTCGAGTTCGGCTCAAAGATCGGCGGCGGCGTGCTGAGCTTCGTGATCGGCTTCAAGGACTTCATCATCGGCTTCATTATCGCCGTGTACTTCGTTTCCTCAAAGGAAATGCTCAAAGCACAGTCCAAGAAGCTCCTGTTCGCGTTCTTCCGCAATGACCACGTTCAGACTGTCCTCGCTGTGTCCAAGCGTATAAACGACATATTCAGCCACTATATAATCGGTATCATCATAGACGCGTTCTTCGTCGGCTGCATGACCTTCATCGGCGCGACGATCATCGGAACGCCCTATCCGATACTCATGGCGGTGATAATCGCCTGCACAAACATCATACCGTTCTTCGGACCTTTCCTCGGCGGTATCCCCGTATGCTTCATAACACTTCTCGCCGACCCGATCAAAGCCCTCTGGATAGCGATCTTCATGGTAGCTATGCAGCAGTTCGACGGCAATATCATGGTGCCGCTCATTCAGGGCGACAGGATAGGCGTACCGTCCGTATGGGTGCTTATCGGTATCATCATCGGCGGCGGTATATTCGGCTTCGTGGGTATGCTTCTCGCGGTGCCGGTGTTCGCGATAATCTATATGCTGTTCAAGGAGTTCCTTGAAGACAAGCTTCGCAAGAAATCGCTCCCGGCGGACAGCGCCGTCTATCAACGGGACGACACGGACAAATACACCGTGGATTATGTCTACTCCGAAGAGGAACAGAAGCACGACGAGGAGTGGCTCGAATCTATCCGCCCGAAGAAAAAGCATCTTTCTGATGTGGTGCATAAGGTCTCTGAGATAAAGGAAAAGGAAAAAGAAAAGGCTAAGTAAAAGGAACCTTTAAAGAAATACCGCGCCGTGCCGCGCGGATCATTATAGGGTATCTCTGATACTGTTGTCATTTCAAACTATAGACAGGACAGAATTTTATAAGCGTTTCTTCTCCCCGCCGGAGACGTGGAGAAGAAACAAAATATCTTTTGTCTATTAATTGGTTTGAATTCAGTATAAAAACATACAAAACGAAAGGAAGACAGGTTATGAAAAAATCGGTAAGAAACAGTATTCTTACTATCTTGTGCGGCGCTATGATCGCGGCAGCGGGCTCCTGCTCACTGTCCCAGACATACCCCGTTACCGTGGACGGACAGCAGATCCGCGCAGGACTCTATATCCTCGAACAGCAGGAGGCTCTCAGCGAGGCGGTGAGCAAGCTCAAAGAGGAACAGCCCGACATCGATACCTCCGCGGAAGGATTCAGCTACCTTGACCAGACGGTAGAGGGCAAAAAGTTCGCAGACTGGGTAAATGACAAGGCTATCGAGAAGTGCCGTGAATACATCGCGGTAAACCGCCTGTTCGATCAGTACGGGCTCTCACTTACGGCAGAAGAGATCAAATCTATAAACGACAACGTAAAGTCTATCTGGACGGAAGAGAATATGTACGCGCAGTACTTCTACGGCGTTGATATAGTCGGCGAGTATTACGAGACCCTCGGCGTGGGCGAGCAGTCCTACAAGGATTTCCAGACCACCTCACAGAAGGACGACAAGCTTTTCGAGCACCTCTACGGCGAGGGCGGACAGCTTGCCGCAACACAGGACGAGATCAACAACTCACTGAACACCGACTATCTTGCGGTAAACTACTTCCCCTACGACCTTGAAAACGGCTCCGGGGCGCAGTCCTACGCCGACAGGATAGCAAACGGCGAGAGCTACGAGGAAGTGTACAGAGATTACGCTCAGGCTCTCAATGACGAGGAAGAAGCTGCGGCTGCGGCAGAAGCGGCAGCGGAAGCAGCAGAAGCGGCAGAAAGCGAAGATGCCGCTGCAGAAGGCGAAACCACGGACGCGGCCGCAGACGACGAAACAGCAGACACGACCGCGGAAGAGGAAACCGCAGCATCCACCACAGTTGAAGTTGCGGAGAAGGATTCCCTCATACAGATCATCAAAAAATCGAGCGCTTATCCCTCCGAGGAGTTTGTAAATCAGGTCTCCGCAATGAATGCCGGCGACGTTAAGGTTATAACCGTACAGGACGAGGACGACAGCCACGTTTATGTGGTACAGAAGCTCGATATCCTCGCCCACCCCGACAAGACCGAGGAAACCGTGAACACAGTAAGAACGGATCTCAAAACCGATGAGTACAAGGAAATGTTAAGATCGACAGGCGCGGGCTATTCGCTCACGACCGACGGCTCGATAAACCTCTACCCGGTTAAAAAGCTGATAGACAACTGATGATATGAACGCCCTTCTCCACCCGGAGAGGGGCGTTGTTTCATAGAGCGCCCTGCCGGGAGCGGAAAAAGACTTACTCTCTCCCGCCGTATACGAGAAAAAGCAGGCGAAGAAAAACATGACCGGATACATTAACAAGGGGCAAGTAACATGAGCGAAACAAGAATATACCTTGACAATGCCGCTACCACCAGAATAAGCGACAACGTCCTCGAAGCAATGCTGCCATGGCTAAAAGAAAACTACGGCAACGCCTCATCCATATACGCGCTCGGGCGAAAAAGCGCAATAGCTCTCAACAAGGCACGCTCACTCTGCGCGGAGACCCTCGGCTGTGAGAGCAGAGAGATCATCTTCACAAGCGGCGGCACCGAGAGCGACAACCACGCGGTATTTGCCGCGGCACGGGCAGGAGCGATGACCGGAAAACGCCACATCATCACCTCCGCAATAGAACACCATGCCATACTGAGACCGGTCGAACGGCTCGAACGCGAAGGCTTCCGCATAACGCGTCTTCCGGTCGGAACGAACGGTATTGTCCGCCCGGAAGACCTTCAAGCCGCGCTTACCGACGACACCGCTCTTGTAACGATAA
>JAFZOA010000745.1 GCA_017550775.1 Ruminiclostridium sp.
GAGAATGACTATCCCGATGCGGACAATGATGAATATCTCGCATTATTATGGTCGGTATTCCAGAAAGATACAGCTGGTTCGCAAGAACTGCTGCAATTGATAAATGATGTAAGAGATTGGTGCGATTACCGTAATGAGATAATTCACGCTTCTCTCAACAAAAATCTCGACAGTATCAGTGAGGAGATCGCAGAAAAGGCTGCGGAAGGAATGGAGCTTGCAAGAAGAACGGACGCTTTTGTAAATGCGTTTAAATACGGGAATAGGTTCAGACGTTACTTGAAGCTTGGAAAAAATTAAATACGGTGGGTGCGTTATGAAAATAGTACATTTATCAGATCTACATCTTGGTAAAAAAGTAAATGAATACTCAATGATAGAAGATCAGAAATATATTTTGAAAAAAATCATCAATATTATCGACGGTGAAAAGCCGGATTGCGTAATACTCGCAGGTGATATTTACGACAAGTCTGTGCCGTCAACTGAAGCCGTCGATCTGTTTGATGATTTTTTATTTCGGCTGTCGCAGAGAGATCTGCAAATATTTGTCATAAGCGGGAATCACGATTCTCCGGAACGACTTGCATTTGGCGGAAGGCTTATGAATGAAAGCGGAGTGCATCTTTCTCCTGTATATGACGGAGATATAGTCCCGTTCACCATGAAAGATGAATATGGGGCAGTCAACATCTATATGCTTCCGTTCGTGAAACCCGCGAATGTGCACCGTTTCTTTGTCGAAGAAGAGATAAACACATATACGGATGCGCTTCGCACAGCTATAGAAAAAATGTCCGTCAACACATCAGAAAGAAACATTCTTATAACACATCAGTTCGTCACCGGAGCAGAAAGAGCTGAATCCGAGGACATATCCGTCGGCGGAACCGATAATGTTGACACGTCGGTTTTTGACGATTTTGATTATGTCGCGCTCGGACATATCCACAGACCGCAGAATGTATCTTCCGAACGGATAAGATACTGCGGGACTCCACTCAAATATTCCTTCTCCGAAGCTAAAGATCAGAAATCCGTAACCGTTGCCGAGCTTGAGGAAAAAGGCACGCTGAATATCAGAACTGTGCCTCTTGTTCCAAAGCATGACATGGTAGAATTAAAGGGATCTTACAATGAGCTTTCCTTAAAGAGCTTCTATGACGGTACATCTTATCAGGATGACTATGTGCATATCACCCTTACCGATGAAGATGATATCCTCGATGCCGTATCAAAACTCAGAGCGATCTATCATAACCTCATGAAGCTCGATTATGATAACGCAAGAACTCGTCATACCGCAGTAATAACCGGGGAAGCAGATGTGGACAATAAATCACCGGTCGAATTATTTTCGGATTTTTATAGGCTGCAGAATGGGACAGACATGACAGATGAGCAGTCCGAATATGTCAGCGGTATTATCAAGAATATATGGGAGGACGAGATATGAGACCTGTAAAACTTACCGTATCAGCATTCGGTCCGTATGCAGGAAAAACCACATTTGAACTTGACAAGCTCGGTAAGAGTGGATTGTATCTCATCACGGGCGACACAGGCGCCGGAAAGACTACTATCTTTGATGCGATAACTTACGCGCTCTTCGGAGAACCGAGCGGTGATAACAGAGATGCCGATATGTTCCGCTCAAAGTATGCCGAGCCGGAAACACCTACAGAAGTTGAACTTATTTTTGAGTATGCGGGTCAGAAGTATAAAGTAAAACGAAACCCGGAATATCAGCGCCTGAAAGCTCGCGGCGAGGGTTTTACTATTGCTGCTGCCAACGCGGAATTGTATTATCCGGACGGACGTGTCATTACCAAAAAGAAGGAAGTCAACAGTGCTGTAATTGATATCCTTGGAATAGACAGAAATCAGTTTACACAGATCGCCATGATCGCACAGGGAGATTTCCTCAAATTACTGCTTGCCCCTACTGAGGACAGGAAAAAGATATTTCAGAAAATATTCCATACCGGTAATTATGCAAGAGTACAGGAACAACTGAAAAAAGATTATTCTGAGCTCTATAATAAACACAGGAACCTTTGGAGCAGCATAAAACAATACATAAATGATATTACCTGTGAAGAAAACGATACATTTCTTCTTGATGTGGAAAAAGCCAAGAACGACGAGATGACTGTTGAAGAAACAATAGTTTTGTTGGGATCGCTGATTATAAAAGACGAAAGTGCAGAGAAATTATATGACGAAGAAGTAAAAAATATTGAAAAGCAACTCAATAAACTAACAGAGATACTTACTATTATTTCTAATCAGAAAAAAGCGGAAAAGGCATTAAGCGAATCAGAACAAAAGCTGTCGGAAGAAAAAGCATCATTGACTGTTTTAAAAGCGAAACTTGAAAATGCCGAGAAAAATAAACCGGAAGCTGAGACAATCATACAAAAGATCGCAGATCTGAATGCAATCGTACCAGATTACGACAAACTTGACGAGAAAAAGAAAGAACTCAGCACTACAAAGGCAGAATCAGAAAACCTTACAGCAACTCTCAAGACAATAAAGGATGCGATGGAAAAAGATCGTTCCGGCTTGGCACAGCTAAAAGAGGAATATACAACACTTGGCAATATATCTGCTGAAAAAGAAAAATATGAATCAGCCAGAAAAGATGCTGATTTAGAATTAAAGGCGCTGAACGGCTTGTCTGAACAGTGTACGGAACACGACGCCATTCTCTTAAAGCTTGAAAATGCAAAGAAAGATTTTGA
>JAFZOA010000746.1 GCA_017550775.1 Ruminiclostridium sp.
ATGCTCTTCACCCCGAAGCCGCATATCTCCTCGACTCCGAGCTTTGTACATTCAAGCCGCAGCGCGTCGAGAACCGAAGCCGCGCTCCGACAGCGAGGGTATATCCGCCCATATCCGTCGTCCTCACAAAGCACTCCGAGGCTCGTGAAGAAGTCCGGCACAGATATGCTTTTCCCGCGAAGAAGCTCGGTACAGCTCCCGTAGTAGTGCCCGTGCAGATCGGCGTTTGAGAGGTTGCAGCGACCGTTCCCCGTGGCGAGTATCTTCTTTCCGGTTTTATTCAGACGTTCAAGGACTGCTACCGATGCTTTGCGGTTGGTTCGTTTCGCGGAGATCGCCGCCGCAAGTCCTGACGCGCCGCCTCCGATCACAGCGATATCATACGTTTTCACAGCGAATGTATCACCTCCAGAAGCGTTGTACCTGCCTTTGCGATCAAAGGGAGAGTGACCAGAGACAGCAGTGTGGAGACTGCGAAAAGCTGAGAGGCGTACTCCGGATCACGGTCGAACTTTATAGCGAACATTGTTCCTATCGCCGCCGTAGGACAGGAAAACTCGATAAGCGTCACGAGCTTTGGCATATCGGGGCAGGGAATAAATGCGATCAGCGCGAACCCTATCACGGGGAATAATAACAGCTTGACAGCGGATATCAGATACACCCGCGGGTTTTTAAGGCTTCCGAGTATGCCGGCACTCATTATCGAAGCGCCCGCAACTGTCATAGCGAGCGGAGTTGTCATCTCGGCTACATTATTGAATGCTTCGGCGACAATATCGGGAAGCTTTATCCCGAGGAAAAGACAGATAAGACCCGAGAAAACCGATATAACAGCAGGTGTTGAAATTGCCATAAGAAGTGACTTCCCGATATTTGTGTGTCTGCCCGTATCCTTCCCAGACATCGTTATGATACCGTGTGTCCAGATAAAGAGATTTGAGACAGTTACAAATCCGTTCATTATGAACACTCCGTCTTTTCCGAAAACACCGAAGATAAGCGGCGTTCCCATAAATCCGAAGTTTGAATAAATAACAGAAAACCGTTCGATAACAGCTTTGCGGTCGGCTTTATCCGGAAAGATAAGCTTAGAAATAAGTATGAACGCCGTATAAGTTAATGCTGCCATTATCGCCGTCCAGATAAGACCTTCTATAAGCTCAGACCTCATATCTGTCTGATAGGACATAAATATCAGGAGCGGGTTTACGACATACAGCACAAAATTTGAGAGCTGTTTTTTGCCCTCGTCGTTTATCAGTCTGAATTTGTAGCATAGTGCGCCGATAATAACGATTATGAACATTATTATCGTCTGCTGGAATACAGCATTTGCCGCGTCGCTCATATCCTGTCCTCTTTATCGTAATTACCCCCGCTTATTCATTCGGCGGGGGTAATCGTGTTTATTTCCCGTATATTCCCGGTTTTGTCGGGTACCTGTTCAGACATCCCAGCTGTTCAGATACTTCTCCTGATCAGGCGTGAGCCTGTCTATCTCGAAGCCCCAGAACTTTATCTTGCGCTCGGCTACCGCTCTGTCAACTTCCTTAGGTACGTTATGTATCATACCGTTGAGCTTGCCCTTGTTCTGAACGAGGTACAGTGCCGACTGCGCCTGTATAGCGAAGCTCATGTCCATGATCTCGGCGGGGTGTCCGTCACCGGCGGCAAGGTTCACAAGTCTTCCCTCCGCGATAACGTTCACCGTGTTTCCGTTGCTGAGCTTATACGCCATGATGTTGTTGCGCGCGAGGTGAGATTCCACAGCTATCCTGCGCAGGCACGCCACATCCACCTCCACGTCGAAGTGACCCGCGTTGCAGCATATCGCGCCGTCGTGCATCTTCATGAAGTCCTTCTCGGTGATAACACCGCTGCACCCGGTCACGGTGACGAAGAAGTCACCTATCTCCGCCGCCTTGTTCATCGGCATGATCGTGAAGCCGTCCATTACCGCTTCCATTGCCTTTATCGGATCCACCTCGGTAACGATGACTTTAGCTCCCAGTCCCTTTGCGCGCATTGCAACGCCCTTGCCGCACCAGCCGTAGCCCGCGACAACAACGTTCTTTCCCGCGACG
>JAFZOA010000747.1 GCA_017550775.1 Ruminiclostridium sp.
ACGAAACCGCTAAAAAGACATTTTTTACTCTTTAGTTTGTGCACATATATTACATCGGCGTAAGCTCAATTGAAAAGCAAGTCCGCGCCATTTCGACTTTAGTATTTTCATTGTCGGCTTTTGTCGAAACCCTCAAAAAAGGGTGTTCCCTGAAAAGCACTAATCTGGCGATAAATATCATTTTTGTAAGAAATAACAAGTACTTTCTGTTTTTTAGCCTTTAAAAAATCAGAGATATCGGACATATCATCTCATTCCCGAAACATGAGCGGAGTTATTGAAAAAAGGGATAAAAAGAGAAAAAAAGCTTGCATTTACCGTCTCTGTGTGGTATAATGTTTTGGTATGCGACATTATTATAGTTACGGAAAGGACATTAAAATATGAAACTCGGTATGGTAGGACTTCCGAATGTCGGAAAAAGCACACTTTTCAACGCTCTGACCAACGCGGGAGCGGAGTCCGCAAACTATCCGTTCTGCACGATAGAACCCAATGTCGGAGTCGTTTCTGTCCCCGACGAGCGTCTTGACAAGCTCGCGGAGATGTACAACCCCGAAAAGTTCACCCCGGCGGTGCTGGAATTTGTGGACATCGCAGGTCTGGTAAAGGGCGCTTCCAACGGCGAAGGTCTCGGAAACAAATTCCTTGCTAACATCCGTGAGGTGGACGCGATAGTTCACGTCGTGCGCTGCTTCGAGAATGAAAACATAGTTCACGTTGACGGAAGCATCGGCGCGAAACGAGACATCGAGACTATCAATCTTGAACTTATATTCAGCGACATGGAGATTCTCGCACGGCGAATAGACCGCGAGAAAAAGCTTGCGAAAGGCGACAAGTCCCTCATGAAGGAGATCGACTTCCTTGAAAAGCTCCAGGCGCACCTTGAAGAAGGCAAGTCAGCACGCTCATACGGCTTCACGGAAGAAGAGGCCGAGATAATAAAGTCAACTCCCCTGCTCTCCAATAAGCCGGTGATCTATGCGGCGAACCTGAGCGAGGACGACTTCCGCAGCGGCTACGAGAACAACGAGCAGTACAAAGCGGTAAAAGCTGTCGCGGACGAGGAACACAGCGCGGTAATGCCGATCTGCGCACAGATCGAGGCGGACATCGCGGATATGGACGCGGAGGAAAAGGAACTGTTCCTCTCCGACCTCAACCTTAGCGAATCCGGGCTTTCCCGTATCATCAAGGCGGGCTACAGCCTTCTCGGTCTTATCTCCTTCCTCACCGCAGGACCTCAGGAGGTAAGAGCATGGACTATCACCAAGGGTACAAAGGCACCGCAGGCTGCGGGTAAGATACACACAGACTTTGAGAAAGGCTTCATACGCGCGGAGGTCGTTTCGTTCGACGACCTTGTAAGCTGCGGCGGTATGACAGGCGCAAAGGAGAAGGGTCTCGTCCGTCTTGAAGGCAAGGAATATGTTATGCAGGACGGCGATGTCGTTCTGTTCAGGTTCAATGTGTAATGAAGGTATATAAGAGCAGAAACCCCAATAAGTTCCGGATAGGCGCGCTGTTCGTGATGCAGGTCATCTTCGGCACCCTCCCCGCCATTCTGTTCCTGATATTCGCGCTTGATTATATGACGCTGTTTTCGGAAGAACCGGAAGCTCTTGTCGCAGTTCCGAACTACATCGGCGCGTATATTTCGGCTGCGGCGATAGTTCTCTGTGCCCTTGCATACTTCATACTCGGACGCAGGTACAATGTACTTTTATCGGGTGTTAAGGGTGAACGTTCGCTTGAAAAAATCGCTCGCCGATACAAAAACGAGTTCGATATATTCGTGAACTGCCCTATCCAGTACAAGCGAAGCCGCTCCGAGATCGATATGATAATGCTCGGACAGAAGGGGCTCATCATCATTGAGGTAAAGAACCACTCGGGAACTCTGTACGGCACGGACACCGACGACAAGTGGACACAGTACAAGCACTACAAGGACGGGAAAAGCACCGAGGCGGAGATGAAAAACCCGGTAAAACAACTCACACGCCAGCGCGATATACTCAAAAGCATACTCCATGCGCACGGGGTGGATGTCTGGATAGACAGCATCGTTTACTTCTCCAACCCTCTCGTACGGCTTAAGATCAACATAA
>JAFZOA010000748.1 GCA_017550775.1 Ruminiclostridium sp.
AGCTTTGTGGCTGGGAGTACGACGAGGAAAAGGGCGATCCGGACAACGGCATAGCACCCGGCACCAAGTTTGAAGACCTTCCCGACGATTTCGAGTGTCCGCTCTGCGGCGCCGGAAAGGACAGCATCAAGCAGGCATAATAACAGGAGAAGGGCTCTGCCGATCAGCGGCGGAGCCCGTTCTGTATTACCCGGCACTTTGAAAACCGGTTTACGGGTTACAGTTGTGGTGCGCGCTGCGCGAGCGGATCTGAATATCGTCAGAGTTGATGCAAAAACTATCCGGGGCTTTTTTCGTGTCCGTACTGCACATTTCCTCTCCGGAAATCATATTATATCTCAGCGGGAAACATTTCCCGCCGAACGGAGGGTAAAACAGATGACTGACTTTGTTTTTATTGGCGGGGATATGCGCATGGTGTATGCGGCACGCAGGCTCTCGGAACGGCATGGCTGCACTCTCATGGGCTTTGACTCGCTCACGGAAGAGCATACGGGCGGAGTATCCCGCAGCTCCGGCGGAAGATACGACGCGGCGGTGCTCCCGATATTCACGGGCGGCGCAAGGGAGATACGCTGTCCCTACGCCAACAGATCATACGATATAAGCATACTTCCGAAGCTGCTCAGAACCGGCGGTTCGGTATTCGCGGGGAAGGTCTTCCCCGGACTTGAACAGCTCTGCGCGGAGCATGGGTATGTCCTGTGCGACTACCTTGCCCGTGAGGAGCTCGCCGTGCGCAACGCCGTTCTGACTGCGGAGGGCGCTGTGATGACGCTTATCAGCGAGACAGAGGCCTCGGTACACGGCTCGGATATCCTGATACTCGGCTTCGGGCGGATTGGGAAGCTCTGCGCGAGGTACTTCTCCGCGCTCGGAGCGAACGTCACAGTCGCGGCTCGCCGGAAGAGCGATCTCGCGTGGGCAGAGGCTTACGGCTGCAAGGCGGCGGACATTACGGACGAGACCGCATTCCGTGCCGCGCTTGCAAAAAACCGTGTGATAGTCAACACCGCCCCCGCGAAGCTGCTGACGGCGGAGCGCGCCGATTACGCCGCGGAAAATGCCCTGCTGATAGAGCTCGCGTCGCTGCCCTGTACGGAGGAAGGCGTGAAGATCCGCATCGTGCAGGCGGGAGGACTTCCCGGAAAGACTGCGCCCGAAGCAGCCGGAGCCGTCATCGCCGATACGATCGGGAACATACTCAAGGAAAGGAGTGCGGAAAATGGATAAGCTGAAAGGCGTGAGGGTGGGTTTTGCGATATGCGGCTCATTCTGCACGCTGTCACAAAGCTTTGCCGCGTTGGAACGGCTGATATCGCTGGGCTGTGAGCCGATACCGATAATGTCGTTCAACGCGTATTATACTGACACCCGCTTCGGTGCCGCAAAAGACCATATAGCGCGGGCCGAGAAGCTCTGCGGGCGGGAAGTGATACACACTATCGCCGACGCGGAGCCGATAGGACCCAAAAACATGACGGATATCATGCTTGTCGCCAACTGCACCGGGAACACGCTCGCGAAGCTTGCGGCAAGCATTACAGATACCCCTGTCACCATGGCGGTAAAAAGCCACCTTCGCGGAAGCAGGCCGGTAGTGCTGAACATTGCCACAAACGACGCTCTCGCGGGTTCGGCGAAGAACATATTCTCACTGATGAACTACAAGAACTACTACTTTGTGCCGATAGCGCAGGACGACCACGAGAAGAAGCCGTTCTCGCTCATCGGTGATTTCAGCCGCATACCGGAAGCGCTTGAAAGTGCGTTGGAGCGGGTACAGCTCCAGCCGGTGATCGGAGAATAGAAAGAAACGCTCCGGAAGACCTTCATTGTCTCCCGGAGCTTATTTTATCCGTGTTTGCGGTCAAGACCGGCTAAAATATCATCGATGTTGTAAGGTGCACCGCTGTCGTTGTCTTCTCTCAGCAGTGAGTCGAGACGCGGTATAGATGTCGTGGTATTGGTGGTCCGGTTGGGGGTGTACTGGCGGACGGGCTGCTCCTCGGGCTGATTGAGCCGGAGAGCAGGGCGCTGGATACGCCGCGACTGTGTAGCGGAAAGAGTGGAGGTCTGTCTGAGCTTGCTCTGCTCCTCGCGGATAGCGGCTGCCTGACGGGCATTCTGGGTAAGCTCGGAGGTCTGCTGCTTGGTAAGCTCTTTGATGACTGCGGTCTTTGTGAGATTGGAGGTCGAACGTGCCTGATTGCCTATCTCACGTTCGCGGTTCTCTAATTCCTTCTCCGCTGCGATAGCCGCACCTCTTGTCTTTCGGATATCGTTCACGACCTGGGCGCGCATTTTGTTCATGTCCTCGCGCTCATGCTCTGCTTTGGTAGCCTCAATAGCGTCGTTGAGCTTTTTGGACGAGAGCGGCATGGTAACGCGCTGCTGGCGGGGCTGCTCCGGACGGCGGGTAGGCGTGGTGAACAGCGGGGGCTGCTGTGACTGCTGGCGTGCGGCGATCTCTGCGTAGTCGCTGCGGGTCTTCTGTACGGGGCGGCGGCCGGGATTAGTCTCGCTGATGCCGGTGTCATAGATGCCGATGCTGCTGTCGAGGGAGGCATTCCTGTACGCACGGGCGGCCTCCGCTGTACCGCGGCGCTCACGGGCGGGACGGTCGGGTTCGGGAACGTAGGTAGGTACCTCGTACTGCTTCTTGACGGTCTCGATCTCGGGCTGCGGCATGATCTTTCCGGCAAACTTGATGATCTCAAGTATGATGATGATGATGCTCGGAACTATCGCGATCATGAGCATTCCGAACGGCGAGGTGGCGAACTGTATCAGCGCACCGAGAAGATCCCAGTAGCTCATGCCCTTGGCGACTATCTGGCTCTGGGACAGGGTGAT
Organism: Ruminiclostridium sp.; assembly: GCA_017550775.1. Next base: position 2,857 of record JAFZOA010000748.1, read on the forward strand.
GACAGCGTCGTTCTCGGTTATGACATCGAAGCTGTACACGCCGTCGTACAGGTTGCTCGACCGAACCATAGCGAGCGCCGGCTTGCCGTTTTCAAGCTCGAATATGACGATGTTGCTTTCCTCCAGCTCGGAGGGCGGGACTTTTCTGGATATCAGCGCGGTGCCTTCGTTCAGGACATAGCCGCCGTCACTTTTCGGGAACGCGTCGGTCTTGACGAGGTAGATGTTCGACCCGAAGATATTGGGTGTTCCGTCGCTTGCCGCGTAAACAGCCGCGGTCACGCTCAGGAAGATAGCTATGACAAAGAACAGTCCGCAAAGGATACGCAGTATCAGCAGGAATGCTCTGTTTTTAAGGCTCATTCTTCAAAACCTCTCTATAGATGTGTATTTCATATCTTCCCGCATCCGAACTGCGGGAAAGCGATCTTATACGTCGGGGACACAATGACCTAATCATATACATTTTATCATACTTTTTGACATTTTGCAATACTTTTTGACTATAAAGTAACGATGATACTTAAGGAACCGCATTTCCGGGCTAAGAGAATCACAGCTTCTTGCTGACCTCCACCACCGCGCCGACCACACGCACGTCCGCTGCGGACTCCTTCTCGAACCTTCTGACCGGATAGTAGGGGTTGATCGAGTGAAGCTCTACCCAGTCCCGACCGAACTTCACCTTCTTGACGAAAGCCTCGTCACCGATCATGACGACCGCGACGCTTCCGCTGTCAACGCTGTCGCGGCGGCGGACAAGTATCCTGTCGCCGTCCTCGATAGTCGGAGCCATGCTGTCGCCCTTGACGTTTATCCACAGAAATTCGTCCTTCTCGCCGGGGTGTTCTATGAATGTGGGGATATAGTTGACGGAGCGGCTGTCCGCGAACGCGCCGAAGCCTGCGCTTACGCTGTCGAACACGGGGATCCGGCAGATACCGGTGTCGATGATCTCGGCGTTGTTGCGCTCGGACTTCCCGATTATGTACATCTCGGTGGTCTTTAACCCCTTAGCGAGCACGTCGAGCTTGTCCAGGGGGATATTCTTTATGCTCCCTGTCTCATACCGCTGGAGCGTGGACTTGCTGATACCGGTAAGCTCCGCGAGCTCCTGGTATGACAGGCCGAGCTCCTTGCGGCGCTGTTTTATCCTTTCGGCGGACGACATATTTTCCATGATATACTCTCCTTTTCCGACATTTTCCCTCACCGATATACGTTTTTCTTTATTATAGCACACAATTCCCATAAATGCAACACTTTTTGTAATATTTTGAAAAAAGTTGCATATATGGGTTGACATTTGTAAAAAGATGTGGTATTATATACTTGTCCCAAATATGCAACAAGCGGAGCAATTTCCCCGATTTGCAACGGAAGGAGGAATTTTGTACAGATGTAATGAATGCGGATTTGAAGGAGATCGTCCCGACAGGGTCTATGATCATGACGGAAGCAGGTATAATGAATGTGAACACTGCGGAAGCGGGAATATCGCACAGGCGGGTCTTTTCTGCGGAGTGTGCGGTAAACCGCTTTATGAGGGCGAAAGCGCATATCAGGCAGGAGAACTGCTGTTCTGTGCGGACTGCCTTACCGAAGTGTTCTTATGACAGGAGTGGATCATGAACGTTAAAAGATTACTGGAATCACACAAAGAACTCGACGACCGCATCAACTTAGATCTCGAAGAGCTTGCGCAGCTCAGAGCGCTCGCCGAGAACGTCACCCGGCACTTTACTCTCACCCCTGGCGGCAAGGGAGGCAGCTCGGATAAGACCGGAATTTACGCCGCGAAGATAGCTGATCTCGAACGAAAGATCGACCGTGAAATAGACCGCCTTGTGGAGATCAAGGATTACATAAAGTCGGTCATATCGTCGCTCGAAAACGAAGCGGAGAGACTTGTGCTATGGAGACGGTATATACTGCACATGAGTGCCGAGGAGATCGCCGAACGCCTCTGTTACAGTCACCGTCACGTCACCCGTCTGCTGAAAAGCGCGATATCAAAGCTTGAAACAATATATGCCGACAAGGAAGATATAGCCTGAGATACGGTGACTTCCCGAAAAATTGAGGCTGCACAGTGAAACACTGTGCAGCCTCTTCAAGTTATGCTGAGATCCGGTTTTATGACTGTCCCGTTCTGATGACGGGCTCCTGACGTATTGTATTACTTTCTTCTGCCTCTCTTGCGCTTGTCCTTTCTGAGCAGCAGAAGCGAGCCTGCTGCGGCAGCCGGGATTATGATGCCCGCAGCGACGCCGGTGGCGGGGTTCGCGGTCTTGTTCGTGGGAGAAACGTTAACGGCAGCGGTCTTGTTATCCTCGACAAGCTTTGCCGTGTTGTCGGAGTTGTTTACCTTGCCGTAGGAATTGCTTCCGTTGTTATCAACAGTGGGAGCGGCTGAATTGCCCTGTTCGCCGTATACATAGATCACGCGGCCTTCCGTACCGTCGCGTCCGTCACGTCCGTCCTTACCGTCTTTGCCGTCTCTGCCGTCTGCACCGTCTGTGCCTTTCTCTCCTTTGAGAGAAGCGAGCCATGCCGACTCGGAGCCGGTGAAGCCGTTGCGTACTGCGACTTCATAAGCGGAGTCTCCGACAAGTGAGTTGAGCCACTCGCGCTCGGTGCCTCTGAAACCGTTGCGCACAGCCACGTCGTATGCGGATTCACCGTAGGAGCCGTATGTCCCGAGCTTCTTTACTACTTCGTTGGCTACGAGGGCAACAAAGTTGTCTATGCTGCCGTATCTGCTCAGAGCCCAGTCGCTCAGGCTGTTATAGCCGTTGTAATAGTAGGAGTCATAGTACTTGATCTTGTCTACCTCGTCTTTGAGATCTTCAAGACTTGAATTGAGCGCCGCGATCTGCTGTTTGAGATCGGTTATCTCGCTTTCGTACGCGAATCTCTGGTTGTAGAGATCCTGATAGGTTATATAGTTGTTGAGTGCGCTTGTCTCAACGTACTTGTTGAGATCGTTGGTGGTCACGTAATTATTAAGCTGATCTGTGGTGGCGTACTTGTTAAGATCGTTCGTGGTAGCGTACTTGTTGAGGTCATTCGTGGTAGCGTATTTGTTGAGGTCGTCGGTGGTAGCGTAGTTGCTCAGATCATCGGTGGTAACATACTTGTTAAGCTCATCCGCGGTTATGAACCCGGTAAGATCGTTCTTCTGCACATACCCTTCGAGAGCCTTGTTTATTGTCGTATTGAGATTTGAGGTAGCAGCTATGCTGTCGATAATGTCCTTGAGAGTCACACCGCTTTCCTGGATGTCGTTCTTGAAGGTGTTGAGCACGCTTAAAACGTCAAACAGTGAAGTATAGTGCGAACCGTCGGGCTTGGTGAGATTGTTTGTGATGAGTTCGAGCTGTTCCTTGAACTCCTGTATTGTTTCATAAGCCTTTTGGTCGAGGTAATACTGTATTGCGGTCTTATAGCTCTCCACCGGTGTGCCTGTGCCGATGAGCTCCTTGATTATCGCGTCAACGATCTGCTTTGTGACAGCCTCGTTCACCACGGATACGGCACCGCCGCTTGTACCGAGTCCGAAAACTCTGTATATCTCGTTGTCGATAGTATCCTTCTGGGTTGAAATAAGCGCATTTGCAAGGTCGCTCAGGTGAGATGTCTCGGTGGGTGCGTAGTATTTCTTTATCTCTGCGGCAACATCTTCCGCGGTCGCATATCTCGCCTTGCTGTCCTCGTCGTAAAGCTCGGACATAAGATCCTTCTTTACGTTGTCGATGTATGTCTTGACATTTGTCTTGCTGAGTTCTTCTTCGGTAAAACCGAGGACTTCCTGTAACTTTTCGTCAACGATAGGCTCGATATAGTCTTCCTTGTAGTAGTCCATTTCGTCCTGTCTCATCACGGTGTAATACCATTCATTGACAGAACTGCTGAATGGAATGGTTTTATCCGCGTTAAGGCTTGTCGGCTTGAACACGCGGGTGACTACCTCGTTGGACGAACCGTTTGCGGGGTCGATGACGTTGTAGTGTTCTTTCAGATAATATGCGTAGGAAGGCTTTACGCCGTATGCTTCTATCAGAGCGCCGAGAGTGTTTGCACCGCTGAAGGTATAGTTGAGCTCTGCTGTGCCGAAACCTGCCGCTGCAACATTGGTGATCTTGAATATCGTATTGTTGGACAGGGTAGTGAAGCTCAGTTTGGGGTCAAATCCGGTGGAATAAAAACCCGTTTTGTTGACAGGATCGTTGCCTGAGGAGTTGTTTAAGGCGGTAAAGAAAGTATTGTCAAGGACAATTGAATACTCTGTGATCGAGTCAGAAATGATAAACCGGAAGGACTTTCCCTGTTTTGCCCAGTTGTTCATTGTGACGAGTGCATCGCCGGATATAAATGTAGCTGAATCCAGGTCGTTGGAGATAGTGAGTGAAGTCTGACCGGAATAAGTCGTGAAGTAATCGGTTATGTAGTAGTCCAGATCCATACCGTTTGTGTTGTACGCAGCCGAGTTTACCGTAAGCATACCCGCCGCGCCCGACGAGGCTACCGCAATTATTGCCAGAACGGATATGAGCTTCCTGAATTTCATTTTTCTTTGCCGTCCTTTCATAGAACATACTTGTTTGGTTTACGATTTAAAGTTCCGGAGTTTCCGGAAACGAAGGTTTTATTCAAGCTGATCGAGCCTTGTCCGACAGTAAAAATCCGATCTTTTCGCCGTGGACCGAAGCTTTGCTCCCACAAGGAATACTGCCGTGCTTACGGCGAGCAGGACGATCGAAACGATCTGCGGATCTCCGTCGCCCGCGATGAGCCGCATAGGCCGCAGCGGTACTGCGCACATAAGGTCGGATATCATCAGCCGTATGCTGTCAGTTTCCGCAGGGTCGTCCGGTACTATCACAAAAACATAGGGGAGCATGAAGTACAGCGCCGTGAAGAATATGAAGAACCATTGTCTGAGGAACCCGGCAGCGAGTGACACAGTCGCGCATACACCTGCCGCAAGTATCACAGCTCCCCAGCGGATAACGTCGTTCGTCATTCCCGCGAGCACGCCCGCGGATATCGCCGCAGCATAGAATATCGCTATGTTTGCGCTGTCCGGCGTATCAAAGAGGTGGTTTATCCGCTCTTTGCAGTATGCCGCGAAGCCGGGGTGTTCCGCCGTGAGCCTGTCTATCGTTCTCGCGATCATGTTCCGATCACCTCCGCTATAACAGCGTCAAACGCGCTCGCTCCGAATGTATCTCCGAGGACGAGAGCGGTGCATATCCCGGTAAGGATCGCAACGCAGGTCGCGGCGAATACCTTCGCGGAAGTGTTTTTCTCCGACGGGAACAATATCTGAACGAACCGTGTCCCGATAGAGAACGCATCCGGGGCGAGCGGCACTGCCGACATCATCAGCAGCATGAATGCTATCCCGGACAGCTCGGCTTTCCACAGAGCCGCCGCCGACAGCAGAGCCCCGCATATCATCACCGGCACGAGCGTTTCATACCGTCCTTCGCGGTTTCGGTACATACGGTACATCAGCAGCGAGATCAGCGCGGCGATAACGGATATAACAGTGCATAGCACCGACGAGCCGGGTATGCTGTACCGTCCGTCGCCGAACATCGTGTAGACTGTCTCCGTCACGGCGGGGAATATCACCGCGAGACCCGCGGCAAGCGCCGAGAATATAGCCGATATAAGCGGCTTTGGTATTATTATCACAAAGTATAGCGGTATCAGCAGGAGCGCGGACATATCAAAGCACGACGCGGCAAGGACTGCTGCCGCAAATCTGAAAAATCGTCTTTCTCTGACATATTTCACCGAGATCAGACAGATAAGCGCCGAGGTGAACAGTGCCGACCCCGCGAAATACACCGGCAGGAAGCACGCTGTAAGCACTGCGCCCGCCTCATAGGGTGAGTCTGTACAGTTATAGAGCGCGTATGCCGAGATCACCGTCTGAACGCACGCGGCCGCTATCGGGAACACGAGAGGTTCATTGCTGTATGCCGTGCATATCTTCATTATCAGCAGGTAAGCGGGCGGAGCATCTATGGCTCCGAGCGAATCAAAGCTTATCGACCCGCTGAGAAGACTGAGCAGAGAGTAACTGTCAGATTCCGGCTCCGGGAAGCCGTTTATAAAGCTTATCCCGCATACCGCAAACACGACCGCTGCGGAAGCGGCGCAAAACATGAGCCGCTTATCGGCTTTTTTGCACACAAATCCGAATAAGCATATCAGAAGCGGGATAACGATGAGAATTATCATTGGTCACATATCATCATACGCTGTGTCGCCTTCCCGGTCGGTCGGCAGATCGGCGTTCTCTTCGACAGAGCTCTTGTAGTCGCTGCTCTTGTCGTATTTCATAGAACAGTAAGTCTTTATCACACCGAGGAACTTTGCCTTTGAGAGCGAGATCGTTGAGAGTGCGTTTTTAAGCTCTGTGTGTGTGGTCTTGTTTTCCCGCAGTACGAGAGCCGTTCCTCCGGTAAATCCGCCGAACAGAAGCGAGTCGTTCGCGATGCACAGAGGAGGTGTATCTATAACGATATAATCGTAGTAATCAT
>JAFZOA010000749.1 GCA_017550775.1 Ruminiclostridium sp.
AACTTCTCCGCTTTTCAGCATATCCCAAGTTCCGCTGTGCTCTTTTGCATTCCAGAACGGGTGCTCCTTGCCGAGCGAAAGGCATAAGAACGCCTTGCCGAGCCAGAACGGTGATTCCGCGCAGGAATAGCCCTGTATCAGCGGCGCGAACTGTCCGTAGAATCCGAGCGAAGGTATGCCGCCGATCAGGAAATCATCCCTGTCCATGAACTGTTTCAGCGAGCCGGAAGCGATGTATCTCGCCAGTCCCGGGTCAACCTTTGAGTTTCGCAGGAGACAGTTCGCCGCGAACGCCGAGACCGACGCAAAGCGGTAAATGCTGCTGCGCCCCCACATATTCGTCCAGCCTTCCGAGTCGAAGAAATCTGCATACGTTTCCATGAGTTTATTGGAATGTTCCTCGATCTGTGCGGCGACTTCGGGCATATTTTCGTAGCCGTACCAGCTGCACCAGATCGGACCGTAGACCTGAAACGCCCAGCAGGAATAGTAGTCGAAACTGTGACCGTCGCGATACCATCCGTCACCCGCGTACCATTCCAGTATCGCCGCGGCGTGGTCGCGCATGATCTCGTGGTCAATCTCATAACCGTTCATGTTCAGGAACGCAAGGTCGAGCATATTGAACAGCCGCCAGTTCTGCGGACAGGTGCTCCCGACGGCGTAGGAGGCGATGAACTCCGCTATCATGTCCTTTTCTGCCTGAGTATATTTGTTCCATATTACATCTCTGCTTTCGTACAGCCCTATCACAAGCGCACAGCTCTCCACCGTTTCCTGAAAGCAGGCGAACGGGTCGTTGTTTCCCGTAAGCTCTTTTAGCTCGTCATAAGTGCCGATGTACAGCTCATCCGCGGGGTCAACACTTCTTAGAATATGGGAGCTGTAATAGTCGGCGAGCTTTATCCCCGCGATCTCAAGCTCCGGTTCCTCGTTTATCAGCGGTGCCGCGATGAACAGCGAGCGCGTCAGCCCCTCGAAGCGTTCCGCGCGCGCTTCTATCTCCTTCCACACACCCTGTGCATAGCAGTGCGGATATGTTATTTCAGTTTCGTTTCTCGGCATTATGACGGGCTGTGATATGTCCGCGATATGTGAAAATATTCCGTTGAGCAGCTTCTTTCCCGCGTTCTTCCATTCTTCTCTGTTCATAGCTTCAGCAGTGCCTCCGTCAGATAATAGTCGCCGTAGATTATCGTATAATTGTGGTTTTCTTCGTGATATGCGGCACTGCAATTCAGCAGTATCGCGTCGGTATCGGGCGAGAAGTCGCAGCGTTCGTTCAGCAGCGTATCAAGCAGCTTTGCCGCAGTTTCTCTGTACACGCTCTCACCCGTGAGCCCGTGCAGAGTGAGAAGTCCGCTCGCGGTGATCGCAGCCGCAGTGGAGTCCTCGAACCCGCAGTCCATGTCCTGCATATAATCGACAGGCATATACTTCCGCTGTGGGAGCTGCGAGAGAATATACGCGGCGACTTTTCTGGCAGTATCGAGGAAGCGCGGGTCCTTCGTGTCTCTGTAACACATCGAGAAGCCGTACAGTGCCCATGCCTGTCCGCGCGTCCATGCTGAATCGGGGCTCATGCCCTGACCGTCCTTCGCGCCGAGACATTCTCCCGTGTACGGGTCGAAGTCCGCCACATGGATCGCCGAGCCGTCCGCGCGGATAAAATGCTCCATGGCCGTCTGTGCGTGAAGCTTAGCGATCTGCGAAAACCGCGGGTCGTTTATCTCCCGTGACGCCCAGTGCAGGAACGGCAGGTTCATCATACAGTCGATTATCGCACGGCCCGCGCGGCTTCCGTCGCCGCCGTCGTTCCATGCGCGTATGAAGCGCCCCGCGGGGTTGAACCGTCCTGCCATATTTGACGCGGCCAGCAGAGCAAGGTCTCTGCACCTGCGGTCGCCCGTCAGTTCGTACTGCTTTACAAGCGACGGCTGAAACCGGAAGCCCGCATCGTGATCCATTCCGCCGACATCGAGCAGCACATCGGTGAGCTTTTTATCCATAGCCTCGGCAGTCTTTCTGAATACCTCGTCGCCATACTTCTCATACAGCAGCCACATCAGCCCGGGATAGAACCCGTTCGTCCACCAGCCTTTGCAGCCGCTCCAGTCGTCGAACCGTCCGTCATGCGTCGTATAGGGCAGTTTATCGGTGCTTCGGGCTGCTACTTCAAGTTCCTTCGTTCTGATCTTATCAAGCCATTCTTTCATATTGCAGGCTCCTTTTCGTCGTTTTTCTGTATTATATCATAGTAGCATACAAAATAAAATATCAAAAATTGCCGAAAACCACTTGAAATATTTCAATTCTTGCTTTATAATAGAGCTATGGAAAGCATTTACAGGATTTCACACAACATCAACAGCGCTCCGATGACGTTCGCGTTCCACAGCCATGACTTCTGGGAGCTGTACTTCTATGTCAGCGGGAATGTGACATACTATATCGAGAACGAGACCTACTACCTTTCAAAGGGCGACATTCTCATCATCCCGCCCGGGAAGCTCCACCGCGCCATAATCAGTGACGACAGCCCCTACGAAAGATATGTCCTGTGGATATACGCGGACTGTGTTTCGGAGAATGACAGCATACGCGCACTTGCGGAGGCTGTTGAAGCTATCATAAACGAAAAGAATACCCGCCTTGTATCTTTCGGCGGGCATGAGCTTGTATTGCTCGGGGAGCTTTTCGACAAGCTGAACAGCGCATTTGTCAGCAGGGACGAATACTTTCGCTACGTTGGCGAGAGCTGCATAACGCTGATACTCGGCGAGATAAGAAAGGCGCTGTCCTCTGCACCCGAAAAAGGGCGGGAGCAGGGCGAGCTCATCAGCCGCGTTATCGCACGGATAAACTCGGATATCGCGGACGCGCCCTCGCTTGACGAGCTTGCCGCGGAGTTTCATCTGTCGAAATACTACCTTTCCCACAGGTTCAGGGAGTACACGGGGACGACCGTGCATCGGTACATTCTCGCAAAGAAGATAAACACCGCGAAGGAGCTTCTCGGCAAGGGAATGAGCACGGGAGAGGTCTGCGAGACGTGCGGCTTCGGCACCTATTCAAACTTCTACAAGGCGTTCGTGAATATGACAGGCGAACCGCCGAGCGCGTTCAAGGTGCGGTATACACGATGAGATTAAATGGCTCAAAACAAGCGGAAAGATAGCGTGAGGTGAGGGATGAAAGTATGCGTGATAACGGGCGGCGGCAGCGGAATGGGGCTTGAAGCTGCAAGAGCTATGCCTAATGACAGTATATTCCTATTGTCGGGAAGAACACAGAAGAAGCTTGACAAGGCAGCAGAACAATTGAAAGTGGAGGGTAAGCAGGCTTACGTCAAGACCTGTGATACCTCGGACAAAAAGCAGGTACATGAGCTTGCAAGATATACGCTACAGCCTTGAAGCATTCCGGGAACGGAGAATATGTTATCAGATCACCGGATATTCAACCTGCTCATCAAAGAGATAATTTCAGCGGGATAGTAAATGATGTGACTGTCCTTGGAACAGACATAGAACCGAAATGGGAGCGACTTTCCGACGGGCTTCATGTATCGACTGATTATAGGAACGGCGATTATCCGATTGTTTTATAATCGGGATAGATTAATTTATCATCAAACGGTATTTATACAGTCAGATCACTTGACTTTTCCGTCTGAATATGTTATAATTCTGCAAACGATTACACAGGAGGACATCAGCCATGCCGAAAGCAGTTGACAGAAGCAAAGTAAAGGTAACTGGCGGTATATTCAGAGAACGTATGGAGCTCAACAGGCGCTATCTTATGGAACTCGATACAACGGCACTTTTACAGAATTTCTATATTGAAGCGGGTATCGGTCTGCCCGGATTGCAGACTGTATATGACCCCGCAAACGCGAATCTGCATTGGGGCTGGGAGGCTCCCGTTTGTCAGCTCCGCGGGCATTTTCTCGGGCATTGGCTCTCGGCTGCTTCAAGACTTGTGGCAAGCGAGCGCGATGAGGAGCTGCAAATAAAGCTGAACAAGATAGTCTCGGAGCTTGCCCGCTGTCAGAAGCGAAACGGTGGCGAATGGGTCGGCTCGATACCCGAAAAATACTTCGACCTTATGGCGGAACCCGACTACATCTGGTCGCCGCAATACACCATGCACAAGACGATAATGGGGCTTGTCGATGCGTATAAATTCGCTGGCAACAAGCAGGCGCTCGACATCGTTGATAAGCTCGCGGATTGGTACATAAAGTGGGCGGAGCGAATGAAAGCCAAAGACCCGCACATCACCTACAAGGGCGAGTCAGGCGGAATGCTCGAAATGTGGGCGGAGCTTTACTCGCTCACCGGAAATGAGAAATACAAAACGCTGATTGACCTGTACAAGGACAGCGGGCTTTACAGTCAGCTCACACGCGGCGGCGACGGACTTTCGGACGACCACGCGAACGCGAGTATTCCGCTCTCTCACGGTGCGGCAAGAATGTACGAGCTCACGGGCGACGAATACTGGAAGAACATCGTTGACGCGTTCTGGAAGACCGCGGTAACGGACAGAGGAATGTTCGCCACGACGGGCGCGAACGCGGGCGAGTTCTGGGTTCCGCTGAAAAGCCTCGGCGCATACCTCTCCGACCGCGATCAGGAATTCTGCACAGTCTATAATATGGTTCGCACCGCCGACTACCTCTACCGTCGGACAGGCGACACGCGCTACGCCGACTACATCGAACGTGCGCTGTACAACGGCTTCCTCGCGCAGCAGAACAAGGAAACGGGAATGCCAGCGTACTTCCTGCCGCTCATTCCCGGTGCGAAGAAGAAATGGGGCAGCAAGCGCAACGACTTCTGGTGCTGCCACGGAACAATGGTGCAGGCGCAGACGCTCTACCCCGAACTGATTTATTACACTGACGAAAATAAAATATCCGTAATGCAATATATCCCGTCGCGCGTGCAGCTCGAACTCGGCGGCACTACGGTCACAATCGAACAATCGACCGAGATGAAGAACTACAACAATCAGGTGTTCTTCGACGATCACAAGGGCGGTGACAAGTCGCGCTGGTCGCTGAAATTCACGGTGAATTGTTCCGAGCCGACGCGGTTCACGCTATCGCTGCGAGTTCCTGCATGGTGCAAGGGAATACGCTCGTTCGTTATCAACGGCGAAAAGACCGAGCCTGTAATCTCGGACAACTGCATAAACATCACCCGCGAGTGGTCGGATGACACAATCTTCATCGCATTCGCCGATTCGATAGAAATGGAACGCCTGCCGGATATGCCGGAGCTTGCCGCCGCGGTCGAAGGTCCGATAGTGCTTGCGGGACTCGTCGATAAGGACTGCGGGCTTGTCGGCGACTTCAATGACCCCGAAAAGATATTCGCTCCGCGCTGCGAGCACACATACAGCACGTTCACTTGGAAGCAGAACTGCCACACAACACGAAAGCAGCCGGAGAATTTTGACTTCGTACCGCTATATGAGATCACGGATGAAAGCTATACAGTCTATTTTTCGGAGAAAAGCGACGTATAAGCATCGGGCATCACACGAGGGAGAACATAATGGAGCTTCGCTTACTTGAATACTTCCTTACGGTCGTCCGCGAGGAAAACATATCGAAAGCCGCCGAGGTGCTTCACGTCACGCAGCCGACGCTGTCAAGACAGATGAAGGAGCTTGAGGATGAGCTTAACACTACACTTTTCATCAGAGGCAAACGCCTTACGCTGACCGATGCGGGAGTAATGCTCCGCAGGCGCGCCGAGGAAGTCGTATCGCTGATGCAGAAGATCGACAGTGAGTTCCGCGAGCAGGAAGAGATAAGCGGAGTTGTTTCCGTGGGAAGCGGCGGGCTCAAAGCTGCGGAGATACTGCCGGAGCTTATCGGGCATTTCCGCGAACGCTATCCGCTTGTCAGCTTTGAGCTTCACACGGGTACGGCAGATCATGTTAAGGAAAGGCTCGAACATGGGCTGCTCGATTTCGGGATTTTACTGGAGCCCGTGGATGTCGAGAAGTTTGACTATCTGCGTCTTCCCGCAAAGGAAACATGGGGACTTCTTATGTCTGCCGACCACCCGCTCGCCCGTGAAAAGTCGATAGCCCGCAAGCTGCTCAAAGGTCAGCCGCTCGTCGTGACGAGCCGTACCGCGCTGCGTGGCGAGATCGAGGAATGGCTAAGATGCCCCATATCGGAACTTGATATTGTGGCGACCATGAACCTGATAAACAACGCCGCGCCGCTTGCGGAACGCGGTTTAGCCTGCGTTCTGACGATTGAGGGCGCTGTGGATATGTTCGACCCCGCGCGTTTCGCTTTCCGTCCGCTGACACCGGAATTATCGTTCACTTCCGTGCTTGCGTGGAAGAAGCTGAGCCCGTATTCGGGCGCGGCAGGGAAATTCCTTGAATATATCAAAAGTGTTCATGCTGGACAGTAAAACAAATTAATAAATATAAATCGGAATTTGTGGAGGCTGCGATGAAGAATTATACACAAGTATATGTAAAAAACAGTATTGAAGCAGCAGAATTATACTGCAAAGCTTTTGGCGCAGAAATAACCCGTGAATTTAAAAACGAGGATAACACAGCTTATGAGCACTGCGAGTTATCTGTAAACGGGGAAGGTTTTTTGGCATTGGCAGAAGCGAAAAATCCTTGTGATATAGACGTAGTACATAAACACAAGTGGAAAACCATGACTTTTAACGTTTTTGAAATGGGAAGTGAAGAAGCCGTTTATAATGCTTTTCAAGTTTTGAGCGACGGCGGTGTAATCATCGACCCTATCGGAGAACTTCCATGGAGCAAATGCTGTGCTACCATTATTGACAAATATGGTGTGTGTTGGTGGATCTCGATTTAACGAATTCTGTTATGAAGTGCCCATTTGTCAATAGTAAAAAACAACAAAAAAGCAAAGCGGGATTTGTGAACCCTAAAAGCATC
>JAFZOA010000750.1 GCA_017550775.1 Ruminiclostridium sp.
ACCGAGGACGATGATGCGTACATCATGGACGGGCAGAAGCCGTACAAGCTGAATGATTATCAGACCTACGATCTGGAGCAGTTTGAGCTGTACCGTTCGCCGATCGTTCACGATAAAAATGGTTACTATGCCGATGATCTTGACGAGGGCGACAATATCCGTCTTGACGGGGAAATGTGGAAGGTCGAGAAAAAGACCGACAATATGATACATCTTTCCCGCGAGACCGATGAGGGCATACTGGACAAGCATATCTACGATAACTGGCAGGAAGCCCTTACACAGCAGGGATTTGAGTATATTCCCGATAAAGCGCCGGTCATAGATATTCCTGCACCTGCAACAAAAAAGCAGACTGCAAGGAAGTCTGAACCTGCGCCTGTGTCCGGTGGTGAACAGCTTTCGTTCTTTGGTGAGCCTGTGGATATAACAGCACCGGCAAAGCCGAAAAAGCGCGAGAAGCTGCGCCTTATATATCCCGCTGTTGACGTTACTCCCGAAATGATAAACTTCGCTCTGAAATGCGGCAGCAACGATCCGAAAAGTATCGGGCGTATTGCGTATCAGTTCATGCTCGGAAAGAGCGATGTTGAGAACGCCGAGTTTCTGCGCAAAGAGTTCAAAACGGACGGTCGCGGATATGTTCTGCCCGACGGTACTCACTTATCCGCTTGGTTCGATAATAACGGGATAACGCTGGGTGTCGGCGAGACTGCTTTCAATATCGTGACGAAAGAGCATATTACTTGGGAAGATGCCGCAAAGCGTATCGGAGAAATGCTTGCGAAAGGTGATTATTGTCAGCAGGACGCGATAGACCTGTCGGTTGGGACTGAGATAAAAGACCTTGCTGACAAGCTCTGGTTCATTCATCAGGACATTGACCGCGATTCCGGGATAGAATACTTTATTCCGGAAGAACAGTTCAAAGGTGGTTTTCCCGAATCACATAAGCGCATAATGGCTGATCTCGCTGATCCCGAAACATTACAGAAATATATTACGGGCATGGAGGACTTCATTCGTATGTATGAGGAAAACCGCGATATACTGCGGTTTCACTTTCATAGACCGAAAGAAGCTCTTGCCCGTATGCGTGATTTACAGATACAGCACGCGGAGTTCAGAACAATGCCTGATTTTGAGTTCAAGCCTTCGTTCTTCATCACGGAAGATGAAAAGGACGATATTCTTTTACACCATTACGGGTACAGGGACGGAAAGTTCGGTATTGCTAAATTCTTTAAGGGACACGATGACGAGAAAGAGCGTGTCACATTCCTGAAAAAGACTTACGGCGAGGGCGGTTCCAGTCACATGGGATTCAGCGTTTCATACAATGCTAAAGGAATTCGCTGTGTTAAGTCTGATCTCGACTTCGGGACAACCGCTTACCATGCGGAAATGAAGTGGAAAGAGGTCGCAGAGCGCATTGACCGTCTTATCGACGAGGGTAAATATATTACTCAAAAAGACATAAACGAGCGCATAAAAGATGCAAAATATGACCTTGAACACAATGATCCGAACGAATATACCGAACAGTACCTTTTTGAGCGGGCAAAGGCTGTACTCGATGAGTACGGTATAGACTACTCGGATATTCTTGCAAAAAAAGGTCTCATAGCAGAAACTGACGAGCCTGAGCAGGAAGAACCGGAGCAGGAGACCACGGAAACTGCGGAAATAGAGCAGGGACCGGAAACGCCTGATCCCGTGCAGACTGTGGTTGACGAAACGCAGAAACATTCCGCTGTCTTTATGAACATCGTAGATGAGGGTTTCATATATATCGGGAAAACCGATACGGGGCTTGAATACACGATGTACGCACCTGACCTTACGCCCGTTGACGGTGGAGTTATTGACAGGTTAGGCACGGTCGATCTGCGCTACGAGGCTTCATTTATACTTGACAACAGTATCAATGACCTTGCAGAGATACAGGATAAAGAGCAGTTCTTTGAGCTTACAGAACTTGAATACGACGGTGATGTTCCCGCAAGGCTCGCAGAGCTGAAAGCAGACGCGCTCAACAATATGCCCGACAGCAGAGAAATGCCGGAACCGGTATTCCCTGCGGAGGCTGAGGAAGAAGCCGCTGTATTCATGGACGTTCGTGACGAGACCTTTATTTCTGTTATGCAGGTCGATGAGGGCATAGAGTACACTATTTATGCTGCCGATTTAACGCCTATCGACGGCGGCGTGTGGGAAATGGAGGAAGCTATCGGGCTTTCCGAAGCGGTCGCACAGCTTTCGGGCTCGGAAATATCGAACTATGTTGAAATAATCGATTATGATATGTTTTTCGAGATAGCGGATATGAATACGGAGCTCGATGTTCCCGCGGAGCTTGCAAAGCTAAAGGCGGCGGCTTTTGAGAGCATTTCACAGCAGACCGATGAACCGGTAATGGAAGAAGCGACAGAGCCCGCCGAAAGAGCTGTATTCATGGATCCGAAAGACGAAACATTCATCGTTCTCGAACGCAAGGACAGCTGCATAGAGTACACAGCTTACGAACGTGATCTCACGGCTGTAGATGGCGGTTTATGGGAAACATACGGTGAAACACCGGAGCTGAAAGCAGTTGCTGCCGAGTTTATGGCGACTACCACAAGTTCAGTCATACAGATAAAGGATACCGAAGAATTCCTGAGACTATGCAATTCTGAAGATGCAGAAGAAATCGCGGTCGCGCTCGAACGCTTGAAACTGGATTCGCTGCCCAGCATTTATGATAATATAGAGCAGACGGAAACGATAGTTGAAGCGCCTGCGGCAACGGAAATTTCGCAGACCGAGGTTGATACTCATGCTGCCAATATTCCGTCAGAACCGGCGGCGAGTGAGGAGCCTGAACAGCTTACTGAACCTGCTGTGGAAGAACAGAAGCAGGAAAAGCCTGTTGCTGCCGTGCCTACAGTCAATGCTCCCGAAATAATGATGACACCGAAGAAAGAACCGAAAACCGGCACTCCGGTCACATATCATTATCATGAGGGCAGCGAGGTCAAAGGTGCAAAGGCAAAGTTCCGCGCGAATGTCGCGGCTATAGAAACGCTGCGCATGGTCGAAGCGGAGAACAGATACGCTACTCCCGAAGAACAGGCTATAATGGCTAAATACTCCGGTTGGGGCGGTATTCCGCAGGCGTTTACTACGGATTTAGCGGCGGACAGAGCGGGCGGCAGTCTGGGTGAAGCGGCTCCCGATAGCTGGGCGGCGGAGCAGGCGCAGTTAAGGGCTTTGCTTACTCCCGACGAATACAGCGCCGCGCGTGAATCTACGCTTACGAGCTTCTACACACCTCCGGAAGTAACTGACTGCATTTATCAAGCTCTCGGACAATTCGGCTTTGAGGATGGAAACATTCTTGAACCGTCAATGGGTGTCGGAAACTTCTTCTCTAAGATGCCGGAGGAAATGCACGAACATTCTAAACTATACGGTGTAGAGCTTGACAGCATTTCGGGCAGGATAGCACCAATGCTGTACCCGGAAGATCGCATACAGATAAAGGGGTTCGAGCAGACGCGGTTCAATAACAACAGCTTTGATGTTGTTATCGGAAATATCCCGTTCGGCGATTACCGTGTCAGCGATAAGGCTTATGACAAGCTCGGTTTCAAGATACATGACTACTTTGCGGCGAAATCCGTGGATAAGGTAAAGCCCGGCGGCGTGGTCGCACTTGTAACGAGCAAGTTCACAATGGATAAGTTCAATGAAGCGGCTCGCAGATACCTTGCGGAGCGCTGCGATCTGCTTGGTGCGGTACGTATGCCCGCAGGAACATTCAAGGACGCGGACGGTATCACTACCGATATTATTTTTCTCAAAAAGCGCGATACGCTTACCGTGGAAGTTCCCGATTGGGTACACATGGGACAGACCGAGGACGGAGTTCCGTGCAATCAGTATTTCGTAGATAATCCTGATATGGTGCTCGGTACCATGGAATGGGACGAACGTATGAGAGGAAAGTACGGTCCCGACAGCAAGGTAACGGTTTGTACCGCTGACAGCGATATTCCGCTTGCGGAGCAGCTCAAAGCGGCTGTTGCGAAGATAAAGGGCAGTATCGAAACGGTACGAAGTGAGGAACAGGAGCAGGGAACCGTAAATATGATACCTGCTGACCCGTCCGTGAGAAACTTCACACACACTATTGTTGACGGAAAGCTCTATTACCGTGAAAATGAGGTAATGCTTGAGGTGAAGGAGACCGGCAAGGCTCTTGAACGTATGATCGGTATGCATAATATACGCCTTGCGGCTATGGCTGTCATTGACGCTCAGGCGGCGGGCTGCACCGATGAAGAATTACACAGCTTGCAGGCGGAGCTGAACAGGGTATATGACCGGTTCAAAAAGAACTTCGGGAATATAACGGACAGCGCAAATGAGCGCGTTTTCCGGCATGATGATGACTACAATACGCTTGCTGCATTGGAGATGATCGACGCGGAAAAGAAAACAGTCGAGAAGTCAGAGATATTCACGAAAAGAACCATACTTCCGGAAATGGAGATAATGTCGGTCGGCACGGCGCAGGAAGCATTACAGGTATCGCTTGACCGAAAAGGCATTGTTGATATTGAATATATGGCTGCGCTTGTCGGGGACGCTCCCGAAAAGGTGATAGTCGATCTCGGAAGCGAGATATTCCGCGATCCTGCAAAAATAAATGATGAAGCCTCGTATTCGGGCTATGTGGATGCCTCGGAATATCTTTCGGGCAATGTCCGTGAGAAGCTGAAAATAGCACAGCAATTCGCAGACCACATAGACGAGAGCTTTAAGCGGAATGTGACGGCATTGCAGAAGGTAATCCCGAAAGACCTTGAAGCGAGTGAAATATCCGTGCGTATCGGCGCTAACTGGATAGACCTTGATGATTACAGCAGATTCCTGCGTGATTATGCTCAGGCGAGAACCGGAAGGTTCGATCATCCTGTTACCCGTACTAAAACCGGAGAATACAAGATAGAGGGCAAGGGACAAGACCGTTCTGTCGCGGCGACCGAAAGCTATGGTACAGCGCGCATGAACAGTTATCAGATATTTGAAAATCTGCTTAATCAGCGTGATATTGTTGTTAAGGACAGAGTTGAGGACGATGAAGGAAAGGTGTCATACGTTATAAACCCGGAAGCAACGCAGCTTGCAAAGGAAAAGGCACGTTTGATGAAGGAAGCCTTTAAAAAGTGGATATGGGACGATCCCGCGCGGCGTGAGAAATATGTTGAACGCTACAATTTTCTGTTCAATGCTATACGCGGTCGAGAGTATGACGGTTCACACCAGACATTTCCGGGTATGAATCCTGCAATTAAGCTGCGTCCACATCAGGAAAATGCCGTACTCCGTGCGAAGTTGGGCGGTAATACGCTGCTTGCGCATTGCGTCGGTGCGGGAAAGTCGTTTGAGATGATCGCGTCGGCAATGGAAAAGAAGCGTCTGGGACTGATAAATAAAGCCTGTGTGGTAGTTCCGAAACATCTCACATTACAGACAGCGAGTGAATGGATGCGCTTGTATCCGAACGCGAAGCTGCTTGTGGCACGTCCGGAGGATTTCACGAAAGACAACAGACAGCAGTTTATAGCAAGGTGCGTGACCGGCGACTATGATGCGGTAATAATGTCGTTTCAGCAGTTTGAACGCATACCGATGTCCGACGAATATTGTAAACAGTTCATGCAGAAGGAGCTTGACACGATACTCGAAGCATTGCAGGACGCTGACAAATCAGACAGGGTATCCATAAAGTCGTTGGAGCGACAGCGGAAGAAGACGGAAGAAAGGCTTGCAAAGCTGATGTCCTCCAAAAAGGATAATTCGCTGTGTTTTGAAAAGCTCGGATTTGACTATCTTGTTTGCGACGAAGCCCATTATTACAAGAACTGTTTTGTGGCGACGAAAATGTCGAATGTTGCCGGAGTACAGACAACGGCGGCGCAGAAGTCCGAAGATATGCTGATGAAAACGCAGTATCTCAATGACAAGTACGGCTGTAACAATATTTTATTCGCTACCGGCACGCCCGTGAGCAATAGCATGGTCGAGTTCTATGTAATGCAGCGTTATCTGCGTCCTGATCTGCTTGAAAAGGCTGGGCTTGAAACCTTCGACGATTGGGCGAGTACGTTCGGTGAGGTAGTATCGCAGCTTGAAATAAAGCCTGCGGGCAACGGCTTTCAGATGAAGAACAGGTTTTCCAAATTCGTGAATATCCCGGAACTCATGCAGATGTACAAAGAGTTTGCTGATATTCAGACGCAGGATATGATAAAGCTGAAAGTCCCGGAACTAAAAACCGGCGAACCGATAGTTGTTGTTGCAAAACCCGATGCTTACCAGAAGGAATACATGAGGGTACTTGCCAAAAGAAGCGAGGCGATACACGGCGGCAATGTCGATCCGCGGGAAGACAATATGCTGCGCATTACGCACGAAGCGCGTCTGCTCGGACTTGACAGCAGATGTATATATCCGGAGGTACAGCCGGCTCCCGACAGTAAAGTAATGATGCTTATCGATAATCTCGAAAAGAATTATTACGATACCATGGCGGAAAAGGGCGTTCAGATCGTTTTCTGTGATATAGCGGTAAACGATGATGACGGACATTTCTCGGTATATGAAGCGATAAAGGAGGAACTTGTCAAGCGCGGTATTCCCCGTGAGGAGATATGCTTCGCGGGCGACGCGCAGACAGACAAGGCGAGAGCGGAATTGTATGAGAAGCTCCGCGCGGGCGAGAAGCGCTTCATTCTCGCAAGTACGACGAAACTCGGCACAGGCGCAAATGTGCAAGACCGGATATGCGCTATACATCATCTTGACATACCTTGGAAGCCTGCTGATCTGACACAGCAGGACGGTCGTGGTGTGCGACAGGGAAACAATTTCTCTGAGATCGGTATCTATCATTATCTCACCGAAAATACCTTCGACAGTTATATGATGGGGATAATCACTAATAAGGCGAAGTTTATTTCACAGATAATGACAAGCAAAGACCCCGTGCGCGTTTCGGAAGATGTTGACGAGACCGTTCTTACATATTCGCAGATGCAGGCTATTGCGTCCGGTAATCCTATGATTAAGGAAAAGATACAGTTGGACAATGATATTGCAACGCTGAAAACGCTGGAAACAGCGTATCAGAGTTCGCGCTTTAAGTTACAGGATATGGTGGAAAGAAAGTTGCCGGTGACGATAGAGAGCTACGCGGCGATACTGCAAAAGGCAAGCGCAGACTTAAAGGATTTTCAGGAGCGTCACCCCGAAGATGCCGAGTTTGAAATGATTATAGACGGGAAGAAAGTCACGGAAAGAACCGAAGCCGGTGAAGCGGTAGAGAAGGCTATTATTAAATGTCTTGCGAAGAATGAGACCGTCCCGGTCGGTACATACTTTGGCTTCGAGCTTAGTGTTGAGCCCAACAGCGCGAACGGCACATTCTTCGGTGAGGGCTCTCCTGCGGTTGCGGTATTAAAGGGTAATCTGAAATATTCAACGGAAATATCCTCGAACAATCCTCTCGGAAATATGCGTCGTATAGAGAACCTGACAGGTATGCAGATAAGCCAGAAAATCAAAAAGGTGACACAAGATCTCGAACAGGCGCGCGCTAACCTTGAACGTGCAAAGGAAGATCTTGCAAAGCCTTTTGAACACGCGGAGGAGCTTGAAGCCAAAATGCAGCGCCTTGTGGTGGTGAATCTTGAACTGTCAAAAAATCAATCTATGGACGATGATGAACCTATACCGATCATAGATGATTCGCTTGACGAGGACGAGCCTACCGTTGACGAGAGCCGTTATGAAAGAGATAATTCTGTGCAGCAGCGCGGTGTTCCGATAGTTGACGCTCGGATATATGCGGACGCTGTTCCGGTAAAGCCTGTTATTCAGCAGAGTAAGCCCAGAATACGTTAGGAGGAATGTACATGACAAGAGATGAGAGTTTGGAAATTCTCAAGGAGAAGCTCAACGAAAGGGAAATGCGCAAGGTCATTACGCAGGGATACAGCGATGTATCCCTGTCGGTAATGGCAAAATGTGCAACCACAAACGCGCGGGATATGGCTGACAGCCTGTTTACGGTACAGTCAATAAACAAGCTGAGTGACGCATACCGGAGCGGTCTTATAGATGAAAAGGATTTTGACCACATAATCGAGTTCTCGCGGTTCCAGAAAAACAACGAGAAATATCTGGATGAGTTCCTTGACAGCATAAAAGATGATACACTGTATCATTCTACTGCCACCAATGCTTTTGTTTCGCTGGCTTATGAGGAATGTACCTATTCAAAAGCAGTGGAGATGATAAAGGCGGAGGTTTATTATCCTACGGAATATGCTTCGCTGTCGTTGGAGCCCGATGTTGCCAGAGAACTTGACAAGCTCGGCGTTCAGCTTCGTGCCTGTGAAGGTTTCAATTATTACTATGATGTTGATGATCTGAAAACCTCGCTTGACGCAGGGGACGCGATATTTGTCAAGGACTACGATCTCGCAGTAAAGGTCAAGGAATATATGAATCTGCCGGATTGGGCGGAGTTCCGTGACAGTGCTGCGGAGATCATCAGTGGAAATCTTGAAAGAAATGTTACCGGCGAGGAACTTGCATTTCTTCGTAATAAGTTCGTTAAGAGCCAATATGAAAGCAAGTTGTATGAAAAGATGCAGGGGGAATACGATAGCTTTATTTCTGACATAAAAACGAAGTCGCCGGACGAGATAGTTGATTCGGCATATCAGATAGTCACCAAAAAGGATATTCTCGATTTTCTTGCAGGTCAGTCCCCGTCGCTCTCGGAAAAGCAGTATGCGGTGTTGCTGTCAAGTACAAATACGCTTGACGAGATATATGAGACTTGGTGTACGAACAGCGAGTTTCATGCGCTTTACGATATTGGATTAGCAATTGAGGAAACCGCCGATGATATACAGTATTCCATTGATCGCAGGAATGAAGAACAGGCGAAGAAGCAGGAGCCGCAGACGGAGAGCAGGGAAACTCCAGCGCCGGAAGTTCAGCAGAAACCGAAGAATAAGGCGAGATAAGGACGAAAGGGGTTATATTTATGGCTATAAAAGGCTATTCTGCGGAAGAAAACTCTGCATACCGACAGAAGAAGCAGGAAGAAATGGAGGAGCTTTTCAAGCGCATTGACGAGGGTGTTCGCTCGGTATTCACTTCCGAAAAATACGTTGAATACCTGAAATTTTCGGCTAAATTCACGGACTATTCCGCAAATAATACAATGCTTATAAATCGTGCACGTCCCGATGCGTCCTTTGTTGCGGCTTACGGCAAGTGGAAGCAGCTCGGCAGACAGGTCAAGAAAGGTGAAGCCGGTATCCCGATACTGGCTCCCGTGCGGTACAAAACCGATC
>JAFZOA010000751.1 GCA_017550775.1 Ruminiclostridium sp.
GTCTGCCCGATGACGACAAGGATTTCCCCTCACAGGCGGGCGAGGGATTTCATGTTCATGCCGAGGATGACGACGATCAGTCCGATATAAGCAGAAAAACACTCAATACAGGCGGTTACATGAATTTCGCCACAACGATGTATTCCGCGGGAATAGGTCCTGTGCCTGAGCTTATGGTGCCTTACGAACCGACCTCGGATACCGTCTATGAAAAATATTCGCTTGTGGCAATGAAAATAAACGAAAAGGGATACATAGACAAGGACAGCGTCGTTGAGGAGCTGTACGCCGCGGATAAGACCACCCGCGAAGAGATTTGCAAAGAGTGGGAAGCCAAGGGCTATGAGTTCGTTGACGGCTTCACAATGTTGGAGCTCGAAGACTATGCCAATAAAGGTAATTATGAGCCCCTGACCGACTTTAAGGGCAAGAGTGTGTTCAGCGCTGTGGGACCCGAGGAATTCAACGACTGGACAGTTGACGAGAAGTATCGTTTCCTGTCGCTGCACCGCCTCGAAAACGGCAATATGCTCCCGTCCCCCGCGCTTGCGGACGAGAACGATGCGTATGTGTTCAATCAGGACGGTATTGACGCCATAAAGTCCGAGCTCGTCAAAGGCAGAGCGGTCACTATCGCTTACTGCGCCGACCAGTCAATGCCCGGAGAGTTCCTTGACAGAGATAACTCCTATATGAACTTCCTTAACAGCGACGGCACCCCTTCCACCGAGTTTCTCGCCGATATATGGGCGCAGTACACATACGACAGGAGCTACAATCCCTCCGACCCGAAATCGGTAAACAAGAAGCTCGATCAGAATCACGCTGTCTGCATTGTGGGCTATGACGATAACTTCCCGAAGGAGTATTTCAACGACCCCAACGGGACTATCGGCGGTGACGGCGCGTTCATCGTAAAGAACAGCTGGGGCTGCGCAGACCCCGACGACCCCAACCCCGGCATACTGAGCGGTGCGTGGGGCTCGGGCGGGACCGGATATTTTTACCTTTCGTACTACGATCAGAGCATCGGTTTCGCCGAGAGCTTTGACTTTGACACAAGCGAAGAAACAAGAGATGTTTTCCACAACGTAGATATGTACGACTTCATTCCCGACCCGATACAGGAATGTGCGGTTTTCGACGAAGATGTCTATATGGCTAATATTTTCAAGGCAAAGAACAACTGCTGCATGCGTTTTATAGGTCTTGAGACTGCAAACTCCGATACCGATGTCGAGTTCGGCGTATATCTGCTGGACGATGATGCGAAAACTCCCGTGGACGGCACACTTTTTGCCGAGTCAAAGGCGCATTTCACTTACGCGGGCTATCACTCCGTTGATATCGGCAAGGCCGCATACATCTTGGCAGGAATGAAATATTCCGTTGTCGTAAAGGCGGGTAACGGCGGTAAGAGCGAGCTTATTTATTCAAGCTGCCTGAGCGAATCGGGCAAGGCATACTATGAGCGCGAGGACGAGAAAACCATATATGCCGAGGCTGTTGTGAATCCGGGAGAGAGCTTTGTCGGTACGGACGATGCCTGGACAGACTGGACAGAGATAATCGGTAAGGTCGGGGCATTGAACGCGGAGATGAACGATAACGGGTTTGTTTACGACAATCTCCCGATAAGAAGCTATCCGCAGACGGAGATCATCACAATAGAAAACTGGAGCACACGCGAAGGCAAGGGGTTGAGCGAGGGTGATATCATCGAAGGTACTGTGACCGTCACAAACAATATCGGCATCGACTACCCCGAAAGTGATGAATTTGAGATCGTTCTCTCCCTCGGAAATATAGGCGATAACAATAACGGCGCAAAATTCAACGGTCTGAAAGCCGGCGAAACAAAGACGATCAATTATCGCTACACCGTAACCGCCGCGGATGTAAAGGCAGGAAAGATAGAAAGCAGCGTTTACCTTAAGCTCGACGGTGAACCGTTCGATACTTACGCTATATTTGAAGGCGCACTCACTTACACCGTACAGACTGCCGGCGATACCAACCCCGCGACAGGAACGGACGCTCCCGTTGCAATGGCAGTAG
>JAFZOA010000752.1 GCA_017550775.1 Ruminiclostridium sp.
CCGAATCCACCCGCTCCCACCAGGCGGCGTACGCGCCGCAGCGAATCCCGTCCCGGGTCATCCGGGGCGGGGTTATTTTTCTGCCTCGCTGTCCGGAGAAATAACTAAAGTGTTAACTCCATACAGCAAAAAACCTCGCATTCGCGAGGTTTTTTGCTGTATGTGGGAACGAGGTGGATTCGGACGACGAATAGGCGCGCAAGCGCCGTCCGCCCGCCCCCGCTATCTTTACAAGACCAAAAGTATATACAGTCCACAAACGGCATAAGAACGCCGATTGTGGACTGTATTTCTTTTGTTTTCCGAAATTTCGACCGGTGTATATTTTCGACAGGGATTTATCGGGTGGAGAGATTTGAATCTACTACTGTGAGCTTACTCGAAGACGTTCTCGACCCGATGATAGAAAGCATTGCGGACGATGAGAGCGTCGATATAAAGGCCGTCGATCTGTCAGTCTGCGCGGAGAAGTTCCTGAAAAACGCCGGAATGACCGGTGAACAGCTTGAAAAGCTTATCGGAGCGCTCGGACGTGAGTAAGTCGGTACGGTCTCGCTGTTTCCGGGGCGCGGTAGCAGACTGATCGGCTGTGAGGGGAAGCAAACGGCTCCTGACAGGTTCGTCTTTCCTTTGTTTCCCGATGCTGGCAGATAATGAATGTAAATATATGCAATTTTGCCGAAAGTATTGATTTCCCCGCGCCCGAGGTGCTATAATCGGGGCACGGGGCGGAACCGCCGCTCCGAAAAAAGGAGGTCAATATGAAGAAAACGGTAAAAAGGCTCACATCGGTACTCGCGGCCGCTATCATGGCGACTGCGGCTCTTTCCGCGAGTTCATCTGCGGTCTCGCTGTGCTTCGGGGGAAGGTGCTTCAACATCGGGCTTCCGTCCGGAAGCGGCTGTTCGGCTCTGATACAGCAGCTCCTTACCGGGAACTCCGACGTTCCGGCATCTTCGTCCGGTTGTGCGAACGGACAGAACTGCACCGGGTCTGACTGCGGAACGGCGGCCGGCTGTACAGGCGCTGACTGCGACGGGATAACAACCGGCTGCACCGGGGAAGACTGCGGCGCGGTAAGCGTTTCCGGGTCAGCGGACGTGAACGAGGTGTTTGATCTCGTGAACAGCGAGCGCGCGAAGAAAGGTCTTTCCGCTCTGACATTCAGTGACGAGCTGAGTAACGCCGCACAGGTCCGCGCCGAGGAGATCGTGCGCTCGTTCTCGCACACGCGTCCGAACGGGACGAACTGCTTCACGGTACTTAAAGAGTCCGGGATAACCTACCGGAGCGCGGGCGAAAACCTCGCCTATGGACAGAAGACAGCCGCCGCGGTCATGAACGGCTGGATGAATTCCTCCGGACACCGCGCAAACATACTCGGGAAGAGCTTCGGGAAGATAGGCATTGCGTGCTATGTCCGTGGCGGCGTGAAGTACTGGGTACAGCTGTTTACCGACTGACATCTTCGGAAAAAAACGACATACTTATCTCCCCTCTCCCGCGAATGGGAGGGGGGACTCTCCTTTTCGGAGGAACTGTGAAAAAAATCGGGAAAAGCCCTTGACAAACCCGAATATTTATGATAAAATAATTAAGCCGCATGAGAACGGCTTTTTTAAGTTTGCTATATCGGTTAGCAGCGCCGGGCTCAGCGAGATCGTGAAACGAGGTATTAAAATGTACGCAATTATTGAAACAGGCGGAAAGCAGTATCAGGTTAAAGAAGGCGACGAGATCTTCGTAGAGAAGCTCGGTATCGACGAGGGCGATGTTACATTCGACAAGGTTCTTCTTATCGGCAGTGACAGCGGTATCACAGCAGGCGCTCCCTATGTGTCCGGCGCTTCCGTAAAGGCTACCCTCATCAAGAACGGCAAGGGTAAGAAGGTAAGCGTGTTCACTTACAAGCCCAAGAAGGGTGAAAAGGTCGCTAAGGGTCACAGACAGCCCTACAGCAAGGTAAAGATCGACGCGATCAACGCATAAGCGATATGATCGAAGCTGAATTTCTGAGCTATGGCGGCGGTCTTGTAGGATTTTCCGTTTCCGGTCACGCGGACGCGGGCGTTTTCGGACGCGATATAGTCTGCGCTGCGGTGTCCTCCGCGGTAATGCTAACCGCGAACACCATAACGGATTATTTGTACAGCAAGGCTGATGTCAAGGAGCAGGGAAACAGGATAATGCTTGTCCTCAAGGACCCCGATTCGGCTATGTCGATAGCCGCAAAACAGGTCATAGCGTCCTTTCACAACCACCTTCACATCCTCGCAAAGGACAGCAAGGGCAAGATAAAGGTAAGCGTAAGGGAAATGAGATCACGCAAGTGACAACGAAAGGAAGATCATTATGTTAATAATCAGTATGCAGTATTTCGCCCATAAAAAAGGTATGGGCTCCACAAAGAACGGCCGTGATTCCAACGCTCAGCGTCTCGGCGCAAAGAGAGCTGACGGTCAGTACGTCCTCGCAGGCAACATCCTCTACAGACAGAGAGGAACACATATCCACCCCGGTAAGAATGTAGGCAGAGGCTCCGATGACACTCTGTTCGCAAAGATCGACGGTCAGGTAAGATATGAGCGCCTCGGCAAGGATCGCAAGCAGGTAAGCGTTTACCCCGCTGAATAAGCTGAATGGTAAGACAGGACGGGAGAAATTCCGTCCTTCTTTTGTATCGGAGACTCCGGGAAAGGAGCTGCGTTATGTACACTTCCTATGATAAGATAAACGACCGTTTCGGCTTCAACACAGGCGGGACGTTCAGGTGCGCCTTCAGGAATACGCGCGCTGTACTTGGTACGGGAATGTTCATCATCGCTGCTGTCGTGATTCTTATAATCATAAATCTGATCTATCTGTTTACCGTTTTCGACGACAAGGGAAGTCTCGGCGAGCTGGTGGATATCAACCGCCTGTTTGAGCTTGCCAATTACACAGCGGAAAAAGCACCCGATGACGGCGTGGACGAGCTTGCAAACTACAGAGACCGGATAGTAAGCGCGATCGGAGAAGATCCCGGTTCCGGCGAAAAAGAACAGCATCATCTCATCGAGGCATTCTCCACCGATCTTATCAATTTCAGCGCGACCGTCATGGCTACGGGATTCGGACTTTACCTGCTCATGCTCCTCGTCATAGCATTTCTGATAATCATGGCGGTCATGCGCACAGGAGACACGTATAAGTTCAAAGCGGACGAAGAAAGGTTCACCGTGATCTACCCGCC
>JAFZOA010000753.1 GCA_017550775.1 Ruminiclostridium sp.
CGACGGCTCGTGGGGCGAGAAGCAGCGCAAAGAATATGTGCTCGACGCTGACGGGAACAAGATCTATGACAAGCGGAAACGGACTTACAAGTGCCGCACCGTTCAGGCCACGGACTGGAACAGCCGAGACAAAGCCGAGGAGTGGCGGGCGACGTGGGCGGACTTTCTTAACGCGGAGCTCGCGGCTCACGGTATCGCAGAAAAAGTCGATCATCGCTCTTTTGTCCGGCAGGGAAAAATCGAGCAGCCGACAATCCACCTCGGTGTCTCGGCAACGCAAATGGAACGCAAGGGCATCCGCACCGAGAAAGGCGACATCAACCGCCGTATCAAGGCACAGAATGCTGAGCTTCACCGGCTGCAAGCCGAGCTCGAAAAAGTCAACGCTGCTATCGCGGAACTGCAACAGCGTCCGCAGGAAGAAAACCTCGTTTCGATACTGATGCGCTTCTATGGTAACGGAGAAAAATTCGCGGAGGCTCGCGGGCTAAAGGTCGGAAATCTGAAGAAGGCAGCGAAGCTCCGTGATGTGTCTCACGCGGTCGCTTTTTTGCAAGGTAACAACATTCAGACGATGTCGGAATTGTCAGAGAAACACTCCGCGCTCGAAGCTGAATACACGGAGCTGAAAGATCAGATCATCGCCTGTCAGAAACGAATGAAGGAGCTGTCGGAGCTGCTCGATCATTACGAGATATACAAACCGAACAAGGCGGTCTATGATGAGTGGCAGGCGCTCACCAATCCGAAGAAAAAGGATAAGTTTTACGCGGCTCACAGTAGTCAGATCGACGCATACAAGGCTCTGCGGTCTTTCTTTACTAATACTCTCGGTGACGGCGTGAAGCTCACACCGAAAGCGTGGCGCTCGGAGCTCGCCGAGCTTGAAAAAGAGAACGGCGCTGATATGTTCCGGCTGCGTGAACTGGAGGACAACACGGCGACTATGGCGACTATCCTCTACAATGTCGAGCACTTGCAGGCGTTCGAGGACAGGCAGCAGGATATTCAGAAAAAGAGAAATAATGCGTTAGAATAAATGAATTGGCAGAGGAAATACAGCACATTATCTGTCTGAATCCTATTGACAACTATATATAATAAAGTGTATAATAGTAACGATAGAAATGTGCTGTATCTGCTGACTCTGTTTGCAGAAATGGAGTTTGATATGGCAACAATCAGAAAAAGGAGCAACGGCTCCTACGAAATAAAGGTCTCCTGCGGTTACGGCGTGGACGGAAAGCAGCGAGCGCAGTACAAAACTTGGAGACCTGACCCGAATATGACACCTAAACAGGTAGAAAAGGAGGTTAACCGGCAGGCTGTTCTCTTTGAGGAGGCTTGCAAGAAAGGACAGATAACCGCCTCGGTCAAGTTTGAGACATTCGCGGAGCAGTGGTTTGAGGAATACGCGAAACACAATCTCCGCAGAACATCGTTCGAGAGAATGAGACAGCTCACCAAAAGAGTATATCCCGCTCTCGGGCATTTCAAGCTCGACAAGATCTCGTCCCGTCAGATCCAGCAGTTCATCAATGACCTTATGGACAACGGTAAAAACGAGCGCAACGGTAAACCCTTATCCCGCAAGACAGTCGTGCATCATCTGAGCTTCATCTCCGACATCTTCGGATACGCGATGCGTATGGAAATGTTATGTGACAATCCCTGCCGCCGTGTGAGAGTTCCGAAGGGCGAGAAGAAGGAAAAAGAGATATACACGATCGAAGAAGTCGAGAAAATCTTTGCGGCACTCGAAAACGAGCCCTTGAAGTACAAGACCTTCATTATTCTCGCTGTGTACAGCGGATTCAGGCGCGGAGAAATGCTTGGATTGGAATGGAAGGATATTGACTGGGAACACAGCGTCATCAGCGTAAAGCGTACCTCTAACTACACGGGCAAGAAGAACGGAATCTACACCGATACCACAAAGACGAAAAAGTCGCAGCGTTCGCTGAAATTCCCGCCGATAGTAATGGATATGCTCAGGCAGTTCAAGGCGGAGCAGGACAGAGACCGTGAACAGACCGGAGACAAGTGGATTGATACGGACAGGCTGTTCGTCAAGTGGAACGGACTTCCGATGCACAACAATACACCGTATTTCTGGTTTTCGGAGTTCTGCGAAAAACACGGCTTCCGCTTCTGCGATATTCACAGCCTCCGCCACCTTCATTGTTCGCTCTTGATCAATGCGGGCATAGATGTGGTAGCTGTGTCGGGCGATTTAGGGCACTCCTGCGTCGGAACAACTTTAAATCTGTATTCCCATATGTTCCAGGAGGCAAAGGCTCGTAACTGCGACGCGATAACGGCAGCTCTCTCGTTCGGGAAGAAGGAAGAAAAGACGGACGGATCCGAGAAAAAGGCGTCATAAAATCGGCGGTTTTTTACGAAAAATTTAAGCAAAAATACGATCTGCCACTTATTTCTCGAAAATAAGTGGCAGATAAGTGGTAACAGCCAAAATCCGAAATAAAGCAAGACCCGCGAACACGCTCTGTAAGCGCATTCGCGGGATTAGGTAATGGTGACCCGTACGGGAATTGAAGACGCATTGCTGCAGGAAATTGAAGACGCATTGCTGCGGGAAATTGACGGCGTTACTGACATCACATTTGACCTTTCACAGCCCGAATACATTTCGTCTGCAGGCCTGCGCGTACTGCTGCAGATGCAGAAAACAATGAAAACGCAGGGTAGTATGTCCATAAAGAACGTGAATGACGATGTTATGGAGATCTTCAAGGTCACGGGATTTGTGAGATTGCTGCATATTATCTAAGCGGTGAAGA